>JAAZNR010000968.1 GCA_012798155.1 Thermogutta sp.
ATCGGCTGCAAGGCCTCTTGCACGTTCCGCTGCTGATCCGTGTCGTCGATGCGGAGGATGAACTTCCCGCCGTGACGCCGGGCAAACAGCCAGCAAAACAGGGCCGTGCGGACCCCGCCGATGTGGAGATAGCCGGTAGGACTGGGTGCGAATCGCGTGCGTACCGTCATGAATCAGGGCCTGAAAGGACGGAGTTGATGTGAAGGATGTAAAATACGGATAGAGTCGATTTTTTCCACTGGCCGGTAGGGACGGAATGCATCTTTCCCCTGGCCGGACCGCGGCGGGTGGCTGGGGTCGGAGCGAAGCGAAGCCCCCAGACGCCCCTCACTCGGCCACGACGGGGCGCGGCCCACCATCGCACGGCACGCTGTCCACGGCGCGAGCCTCGGGGCGCGGGTCTCAGGTGACTGCGCCGGACACCTTGTTCCGCCGCTTTTTCCACCACAGAACCGAAAATATAACGCGATTGGGACGAACTGCCTATGTCGCCGGTACGGTTTCGCTGTTCATCGCGGGGATTCGCGCGGGGATTTGGGGGGCCGGTCGCGGCCTGGACCCTCCCCCTTCTCGCCGCTTTCCTTGCCGCCTTTCCCCATTTCGTGCTCCCCGCCCGGGCGATGGATCGCACCAAGGGGAATCCGCCGCCGCGGACCGAGCAAGAGTTGGTGGTCATCGACGAGCCGAAGCTGTTCGCGGCGGGGATCCGCAAATTGGAGGGGCGGCACCTCACGCTGTACACCGATCTCCCCTCTTCGCCCGAGGTGGACTCGCTATGCCGCGCCTTCGACGCCGCCTTTCGGGAGTGGTGCCGCTACTTCGGGGTGGAGGGCGTGAACGACGCCTGGCGGATGCGGGGATTCCTGATGGCCGACCGCGAGCGTTTTCGGGCATTGGGCCTGATCCCCAGCCGGCTGCCCCCCTTCGGCAACGGCTATTCCCTCGGCGACATCCTTTGGCTGTACGAGCAACCCAGCGACTACTACCGCCGCCATCTCTTGCTGCATGAAGGAACGCACGGTTTCGTTCGCTCGTTTTTCGGGCGGGACGCCCCCCCCTGGTACAACGAAGGCATCGCCGAGCTGTTTGGGACCCACCATTGGGACGGGAGCGTCCTGACGCCGGCCTACACCCCCCGCTCGCCCGACGAAGTCCCCATGTGGGGACGCGTGAAGATCGTGCGGGACGCGGTTCGGGCGGGGCATGGGCTGACGCTGGAACAGGTGCTGGCGTTCGGGCCGACCGCCCATCGCGAGAGCGAACCCTATCCAGACACACTTGGCAATCCCGGTCCGGTCGGGCCGGCGCTCGGACCGACCGCCCATCGCGACGTCGAACCCTACGGCTGGTGCTGGGCCTTGGCGGCCCTGCTGGAAGGCGATCCCCGCTTTCGCGAACGCTTTCGCAGCCTGCCCCGTTACTTGATGCGGCCCGATTTCACGCAACAGTTCCGGCGATTGTTTGCCCCTGACTGGCGGCTGTTGCAAGTGGAATGGCTGCTCTTTACGCACAACATCGAGTACGGCTACTCCTTCGAGGCCGAGGCCCTGGACTTGCAGCCCGGCGTGCCCTTGCCGGCGAGCGGCGCCGGCTACGCTGTGGCATCCCACCGCGGCTGGCAAAACACCGGCTATCGCCTGGAGGCGGGCAAGACGTATCGGCTGACCGCCCAAGGCCGATACACGGTCTGCCGCGAGGGCGGCGATTGGGTCTGCGAACCGGACGGCGTGACCATCCGATATTACCGGGGAAAGCCGCTGGGAGTCCTGTTGGCCGCCTTGGATTCACCCCACCATCCCCCCGATCAACCCGGCGGACTGCTCGATCCGGTCGTGGTGGGCAGCGGGCGCGACTGGTCGCCGCCCTTCTCGGGGACGCTCTTCCTCCGCATCAACGATTCGCCCGCCGAATTGGCCGATAACACCGGCTCGGCAAGCGTCTTCATTCGTCCCGACGAATGAAAAGGCCCGCTCGTTCAGCGGCGGGCTGACGCCCGCGGCTCCAAAACCACGCCGGGTGGCTGGGGTCGTAGCGTAGCGAAGCCCCCAGACAGCCGTCTTCGCCGTATCGTCTACGGTCTTGCGCCGGGTGGCTGGGGTCGTAGCGAAGCGCAGCCCCCAGACGCCCCGTGTTCGCACTGCTTTCACCACCAGCTTACGCCGGCGGCTCTGGAATTCACCATCCGTTTTCCCTTGGAGCCTCCGGCGTAAGCCGGAGGTGTTTCGGCGCTCCCCAGCTTCCACCGCCGGCCGGGTGGCCGAGAAAAATGGCCGGGTGGCTGGGGTCGTAGCGG
>JAAZNR010000152.1 GCA_012798155.1 Thermogutta sp.
GGATCACAGTTGAGGATGCCGACCGTCGCCGGCCGTTCGCCGCGCGAGCAGGTTCGGCAGACCCCACGGCCCATCTCCATGCCCAAGAAGCGATCCCAGAGACGATCTCGGGGACGGCCGCCCGGCCCCGCGAAAAAACCGGCCGACCGCGCCGTCTCCCGCCGCGGCACCGGTCAACGCGGCCTGTCGAAGGGTGCGAGTCGCACCGGCACGGGCGGACGCTCCAGCCTCCGCCTTCGGCCGATCGACCGACAAAACGGTTTCGAGCTGGTTTACCCGGCTTGCGTCCGCGAGCGACGGGAAGACATGGAAGAAGTTTACGAGATGCTGGAGTTGGGAGAGATCGAGGCGGCCGAGGACGAACTGCGGTGGCTGCTCCAAGACTGCCCCGAACTGCTCGAAGCGCATCGGCTGCTGGGGCATTTGGCCCTGGAATCGGCCCGCTGGGACCTGGCCCGCGCGCACTTGGGCTACGCCTACGAGTCGGTCCTGACCGCTTTGGGGAAGGACTTCCGCGGAATCCTGCCGTACGCGCGACCCGCCAATCGCCCGTTTCACGAGGCCGGCCATGACCTCGTGCAATGCCTGCTGTTCCTCGGCGAACGCAGCCTGGCCCAGGAGGCGGCCAATCAGCTACGGCGATTGGACCCCGCCGACCCTCTTGGGACGGCCGCACTCCTGAAAACGCTGCCGGTAGCAGTGATGGGCGACGGCGGGGCCGGCGACGCCCTGGAGAAGCCTACGACCCATCCCCCGCAAGCGCAGGTCCCGCCCCCACCCGCCATCGGCTCCGATCAAGGGTTAGAATCGTCGGGCGAACGCGGCCCGACCGACGACGGCAACCGATCGCCCGAAAAATCGTAGCCGACCTCGATCCTCCGCACGGCCAGGGGAACGGTCGCCACCAGCCGCTTCGGCGGGGAGAGCGGCGGCGAAGTCGCCGCGGGTTGAAAGACGTATCGGATCACGGCCGAGCAGTCGGTCTCCGCCAGGGTCTCACGCACGATCCCCCTGCAAATCGTCCCGTCGGGATACTCCAGCCGCACGGGGTTTTCAAAGACGCCCGCCAAATGCGACTTCAACGGTATCTCGACATTGCGATACTCGATCCGCAACGCGGCAGCCGGCGAGGGATCGACGGTGTCCAGCCGCTCCAGTTCCACGGTCACGTCGCCCAGGCTCCGCCGCCCGGGAATCCCGGCTTGAAGGTCGAAGGCGAAGGAGTGCGGCACGACCGCCGCCAAGACTTCGATGCGGCCGGTCCAGCGGCGTATCGCGGAGTCCTCGGCGGGAAGCGTGAAGTCGGTCGTCAATGGCAGAGGATAGACGGTCCGCGGCAGCGGAATCTCGCGGCGACCGCCGGCCCGCGGAGTCGTCTCCTTACCCGAAGCCGTCGTCGCCCGATTCCAAGCAGGGTCGTGCCAGACGACCGCCGGCCACAGCCGCGGCTCCCACTCCACGCTCAAGCCCAGCCGAAGCGTAACAGTGCCGTCCGATTCCTCAAACCGCCGAAAGCGGGTCGGTTGCAAGCGGAAGGCCCCCGAGTAGCCCGCGGTTCCGACTCGCGCAGGCCCCTCCGGCGGGCGGGGGACGATCCGCAGGGTGAACGGCTCTTCGGCGGCTTGCAGGTCGGCGTGCCAGGCATCGAGAAGGGCGTCCACGACCGGCCAAAAGGGGCCTGAGAGGCGGCCGGAGAAAGCTGCGGTCGGCCTGTCCGGCACGGCCCATTGCAAGCGATTGCCCGACTGTCGCCGGATGTGCCGCAGGACCTCTTCCGCCGAGGCCCCGTTCCCGGTCAATTCGAGCGTGGATCCGTGCGCGGCCTGCTCGACGGCGGCGGCGGCCAGGGATTGCCAAACCCGCTCCAACCGCAGGCGGCTCTCGGCGGAAGCCGCCTCCTCGGCCGGGGGCAAGAGATCGAGCAAGGCCGGGCCGGCCTCCATCAGGGCCTTCTCCGCGGCGTCCCGTTGGGAGCGTAGGGGGGCGTCCAGTTGCTCGAGCCAGGTTCGCACCCGGTCGGCAACGTCGCCATCTTGCCCCTCTTTTACCTGTTGGTCCCCCTCTCTCGCCCGTTGGTCCGACTCTCGCGCCCGTTGAGCCGGCTCTCTCGGCCGTTGGTCCGACTCTCGCGCCCGTTGAGCCGGCTCTCTCTCCGGGCCCTCGCCCGTATCTTCCCCGCAGATAGCCGCCCAGGCGGCCGGGCGGTGGCTCTCGGTTGGACAAGGACAAACGGTGAAGCCGGACGCCATAGCCGCCCATAGCGCGGCGCGTGCCAGAGCACGGCCGAGGAATCGTCTTTTTTTCAATCCGCCCACGGCACAGGTTCCGCCGGATCGGCTCCACGCGCGGCACCCCGGCACGGAGCTGGGATCCTTTTTCCACTTTTCGCCAGGAAAGGCGAGCCTTCCCAAATGCAGGGACATCACGAGGCTCCATGGTGCTGGAACGTTCCGCGGCACGCGCCAACGTTCCACGGTACGGGCCGCGTGCCATGCCAAGCCGGCTGGTGATCCTTTCAGGGTCCGGCCGGCCATCCTTTCAGGGTATCGGATCGCTTTTTGCAATCGCAAGACGGCGTCCGCCGACGAGAGGCTTGCCGAGATGCGCCGCGTCTGAAGGTCGAA
>JAAZNR010000969.1 GCA_012798155.1 Thermogutta sp.
AGGGCGAGGTATGCGCGGCATGGAACTCTCGGATCGCTTCGAGCAGGCCCTGTCCTGGGCAATGAGCCTCCACGGAGGGCAGAAGCGGAAGCTCACGGGCGTGCCCTACATCGGTCACCTGCTGCGCGTATGCGGCACCGTGATGGAATACTCGGGCGACGAGGACGAGGTGATCGCGGCCTTGCTGCACGACGCCTTGGAGGATCAAAACCGCCCGGGGCTGGCCGACGAAATCGCGGAACGCTTCGGCAGCGGCGTCCTGCACATCATCAAGCAGTGCAGCGACCGTGAGGAATCGCCGCCGCCCCCTTGGCGGCAGCGAAAAGAGGCCTTTTTGGAGCGCTTGCGGACCGCCGACGCCTCCGTCCGGCTGGTCACCGCCGCCGACAAGCTGGACAACGTCCGCAGCCTCATCGCATCGTATCGCGTCTGGGGCGATCGCATCTGGGAGCACTTCCGCGGCGGCAAGGAAGGGACGCTTTGGTACTATCGGGAGGTGGTCCGCGTGCTGCGTCACGCCAGTGAAAACGCCCTGATCCTGGAGCTGGAGTCGGCCGTCCGCGAGTTGGAGTCGCCGGCGGGGGCAGGACCGGCCGCTTGACGAACCGCCGCGATCGCCTTGCGAAAACCGCCCGCCCGCGCTGTGCCGGGCCGCACGCGGAATTCACGGGTTGGTAGTCTCCGCCGGGGCGCGTATGATGAGGGGTGGCCCGGGCGGATCGGGCGGCGGAGCCGGCCAAGTATCGGGAAGCGAGCTACTCATGCCGAATCGGCTGATTCACGAAAAGAGTCCTTATCTGCGGCAACATGCCCACAATCCCGTCGATTGGTACCCCTGGGGCGAAGAGGCCCTGGCCCGCGCGGCCGGGGAAAACCGGCCGATCTTCCTCTCGATCGGTTATTCGGCCTGCCATTGGTGCCACGTCATGGAGCGGGAGAGCTTCGAGGACGCGGAAATCGCGGCCTATCTCAACGAGCATTTCGTGTGCATCAAGGCGGACCGCGAGGAATTGCCCGCCGTGGATGCCCTGTACATGGAGGCGGTGCAGGTGATTACGGGCCGCGGGGGCTGGCCGCTGTCCGTGTTCTTGACGCCCGATTTGCGACCTTTTTTCGGCGGGACATACTGGCCGGCCCGGTCGCGGGACGGGATGCCGGGCTTCCTGGACGTCCTGCGGGCCGTGGTCGATGCCTGGGAAAAGCGCCGCGAACAGGCCCTGGAACAGGCCGAAAAGATGGCCGTCTTGCTGGAGGACCTGTCGCAGTCCATCCCCGCGGCGCCGCTCGCCGAGCGTTCCGCCGCGGAGCTTGCCGAGCGGACGTTGCTCCGCGGGTTCGACGCCTCTTACGGCGGTTTTTCGCCGGCCCCCAAGTTCCCCCATCCGTCGGTATTGAGATTCTTGATGCTCCGCGCCAAATGGTGCGGCTCCACGCAGGCCGAGCGGATGGCCGCCGTCACCCTGGACGCCATGGCGGCGGGCGGGATGTACGATCACCTGGGCGGCGGCTTTCACCGCTACTCCACCGATCCCGTCTGGCTGGTCCCGCACTTCGAAAAGAT
>JAAZNR010000970.1 GCA_012798155.1 Thermogutta sp.
CCGGCGTCAACGCGATTCTGGACCGGGCCGGCGTCTCGGAGGCGGCCAAGGCCCGCGTGGGAGCGTTCGTCGGCACGGAGTTCGACTCCATCACGGGCCGCGGCGGGAAGGACGGCACGCCGCTCCGCATGACGCCGTGGGGTGAATTGGCCTGGCAAATCGGCGGCGCGGAAGGCTTCGCGGCCGTGGCCGAACATGACAAGAAGCTCATCGCGCCGGCGGGCGATGTGATTCGCTCGTTTCTGCCTCCCAAGGAGCCTTGCCTGATCCTCATGGACGAGTTGATGAACTACGTCAGCCGCAACCGCAAGAGCGGTCTGGCGACGCAGCTCTACAACTTCTTGCAAAACCTCTCCGAGGAGGCCCGCGGGCGGGATCGCACGGTGCTGGTCGTCTCCATCCCCGCCAGCGAGCTGGAAATGAACGCCGAAGATCAGGCCGACTACGACCGATTCAAGAAGTTGCTCGATCGGCTGGGCAAGGCGGTCATCATGGCGGCCGAGGCCGAGACCTCGGAGATCATCCGCCGGCGGCTGTTCGAGTGGGACGGCCTGACGAAAGATGCGGATAAGACCGTCGCCGCGTTCGCCGACTGGTGCGTGGAACACCGCACGCAGATTCCGGGCTGGTTCCAGGTGGACAACGCGCGGGAGGCCTTCCGGGCGGCATACCCGTTTCATCCGGTGGTGCTCTCGGTCTTCGAGCGCAAGTGGCAGCAGTTGCCGCGGTTCCAGCGGACCCGCGGCATCCTCAGGTTGCTGGCGCTGTGGGTTTCCAAGGCCTACAGCGAGGGCTTCAAGGGGGCCCATCGCGACCCGCTGATCGGCCTCGGCACGGCCCCCCTGGACGACCCTTTCTTCCGCACGGCCGTATTCGAGCAGTTGGGCGAATCGAAGCTGGAGGGCGCGGTCACGACCGATATTTGCGGCAGGCGCGATTCCCATGCCGACCGCCTGGACCGCGAAGCGACGGCCGACATCCGGAAGGCACGCCTGCACCGCAAGGTCGCGACCACGGTCTTCTTCGAGTCCAACGGCGGGCAAATGCGAGCCGAGGCGACCGTGCCGGAAATCCGGCTGGCGGTGGGCGAACCGGAACTCGACATCGGTCACATCGAAACCGTCTTGGAGACGCTCAGCCGGGAATGTTACTACCTGTCCGTGGAGCGCAATCGTTACCGCTTCAGCACGACCGAGAATCTCATTAAGCGTTACTCCGACCGGCGGGCAAGCATCTCCGACAAGGCGATCGACGAGCGGGTCCGCGCGGAGATTCAAAAGGCCTTCGCCGCCGAGGAAGGCGTCGAGCGGATCTTCTTCCCGGAAAAAAGCAACGCCGTCCCCGACCGTCCCGTGCTGGTGCTGGCCGTGCTCGCACCGGAGCACGCCATGGAGGACGAAGCCGCGACAAAGGCACTGGCCAAGTCGATGACCTGGGAGTGCGGAAAATCGGGGCGAACCTTCAAGAGCGCGATCATCTGGTGCGTCGCCGAGTCGGCCCACACCTTGCGGGAAGAGGCCCGCAAGGCGCTCGCCTGGGAGGCCATCGACGCGGAGAAGGACGAGCTGCACGTCGAAGACGCCCAGAAACGGCAACTGGCCGAGCAGGTTC
>JAAZNR010000971.1 GCA_012798155.1 Thermogutta sp.
GATCCTTACGCAATCGAGGGCCGCCGACTCTTACGCAATCAAGGACCGCCCGGTTCGAACCGCTTTGAACGCCGATCGGCGATGTCTCTTCCATGATACCACGCGGCCATGATACCAGGGGGGCGATCGGATTCGCCCGGCAGCCGCGAAGCAACTCTCGTCGTCACTTTGCCGAGCCGCATGTCACGGCGCGTGCTCGGCAGCGGATTGAGCGGCGGCTGATTCGCCCGTTCCATGCGGCGCGCACGCGCCGCGGATCGCGTCCATGCCGAGGCGGTGGCAAAAATCGCCGAAGGATTCGCCGGGGAGCCGATTCGCGGCGAAGAGTTGGAAGACGGGGACGAGGGTCGGCACGACGGCATCCAGGGGCACGATGTCTTGGTAAAGCTGGGCGAGCCGGTCGCCCGTCAGCCGGCCGCCCAGGAAGACGCTGTACTTGTTGAGCGTCTTGCCCACCAGGCCGATATCGGCGTTGTAGGGCCGGGCACAGCCGTTGGGACAACCCGTCATGCGAACCGTGAAACGCTCATCTTGCAATCCGAGGGCCGCCAATTCCCGCTCCAGACGATCCATCAATTGCGGCAGCACGCGCTCGCTCTCCGTGACCGCCAAGAGACAGGTCGGCAAGGCGACGCAGGCCATCGACCAGCGCCGCACCGTCGAGATTTCCTCGCTTGGCGGGACGCCGTGCCGGCGGAGGATGTCCCCCAGAACGGGCCGGGCGCTCTCCTCCAAGTCGCAGAACAGGATACTCTGGTGGGCGGTGAATCGGATGCCGGGTTGCAGACGGCGGCAGATTTCGCGGAGCGCGGATTTGAGCCGAAAACCCTCGCGATCCAAAATCCGCCCGTTTTCCACGTTCAGGCCGTAAAACCACTTGCCGTCGCCCTGCGCGAACCAGCCGATGTGGTCGTCGTGATCGGTGACTCGGATGGGCAAAGGCGGGGCCAATTCCTCGCCCAGATACTCGACGACCCTCTCGCGGAACCAGTCCAGCCCGCGATCCGCGATCAAGTACTTGAGCCTTGCCCGCTTCCGATCGCCGCGATCTCCAAAATCCCGCTGCACTTTGACGATTGCCTCGGCGACGGGGATCAGCTTCTCGGGCGAGATGAACGCCAGGGGCTGAGCCAAGGCCGGAAACGTCCGCTTATTGCTGGGGGTGACGCCCAGACCTCCGCCGACCAGGACGTTGTAGCCGGTGACCCGCCCATGCTCGGCGACGGCGAGGAATCCCATGTCGTGGGTGTAAACGTCGATGCAATTGTCTTCAGGCAGGGCGAAGGCGATCTTGAATTTGCGAGGCAGGTACGTCGGTCCGTAGATCGGTTCGACCTCCGCGGGAGGCGGTTCCGGCTCTCCCACCTGTTCCTTTTCGCCCGTATCCGGATCCGTGAGCCAGATCTCATGGTACGCGGGGGTCCGCGGGAGCAGATGCCGCGTGATCTCCAAGGCCGCTTGTTGCAGTTCTTCGCGAACGCCGTCGTGATGGAGCGGGGCGGGGCAGGCCATGACGTTTCGCACCACGTCGCCGCAGGCCCCCAGCGTGGTCAACTGTATCTCGTGGATGCGGCGGATCGTTTCGCGGAGATGGCCTTTCACCACGCCGTGCAATTGGAGATCCTGCCGATCGGTAATGCGGGCGGTGGCGTTGCCCAGCTCGTCGCAAAGATCGAGCTGCGCCAGGAGCTGCCGCCAGGTCAACCTCCCGCCGGGTACCTTGATCCGAACCATCATGATATAGGCCTTGCCCAGCGGTTTCCCGTCGGGGCCTTTGGCCTTCCGC
>JAAZNR010000972.1 GCA_012798155.1 Thermogutta sp.
AGTCGCACAGGTAGCGAATCATCGGCCGCTCTCCCTTCAAGCCGGGCTAATCCGGTTTCGGTACCAGCCCTCACCCCAACAAGTTCATGGTAATAGCCGAAACGATATGGGAGCAATAGCGGATTTCGCGACTTTTTTGGGGACCGAGAACATACGCTTGCAGACCTCGCTATCGCTTGACAAGCGGCCGTGGGGGCGTTCCGCGCCGAGACCCCGTCGCCATTCACATAAGCCGCCGCTCACGCAAGCGGAAACCGCGCGTGGCCGATTCGTGTGCGATTCAAACGCCGCCGGGCGCAACGTCGCCGCCGATTTCGATCACCAGGCGTCCGGTCGCGTTGCCGGCCGGGATTTCGCCGAAGTACGGTTCCAGCGATTCCAGCGTTAGCACGCGCCGCAACTCGGCGAGTCGATCCACGCGCCAGGGACCGGCCAACAACGACCACATCCGCCGCTTGAGTTCGGGCGCGGCGTAGGCTGCATCGATGCCGGCCAAGGTGACTGCCCGCAAGATGAAGGGATAGACCGTCATCTCCAGCCGATTGCCGCCCGCCAATCCGCAGGCGGCGGCGCAACCGCCGTGCTTCAATGATCGCAGGACGGTCGTCAAGACTCGGCCGCCGACGGTGTCCACGGCGCCGGCCCAACGGCCGGAAAGCAGCGGCTTTTCGCTTGCATCCTGCACGTCGCCGCGCGAGAGGAAGTCGGCGGCGCCCAGGCTTCTCAAGAGCGGGACGGCCTGGGGTTTTCCCGTCACGGCCGTGACGCGAAAGCCGAGCTTGGCCAAGACGGCCACGGCGACACTGCCCACCCCGCCCGACGCGCCCGTGACCACGACCTCGCCTTTCTCCGGCGTGATGCCGTGATCCAAGAGCGTCTGGACGCACATTGCGGCCGTCAGTCCGGCGGTGCCGTAGGTCATCGCATCCACGAAAGAAAGGGCGTCGGGCAAAGGGAGGACCCATTCTCGCGGCACACGAACATATTCGGAGTAGCCGCCCCAACGTCCGGCGCCCATCTCGTAACCGGTGACCACGACGGCGTCTCCCGGCGCGAAATCGGGCGTCTCGCAGCGAACGACCGTGCCGGCGGCATCCACGCCCGGAATGTGCGGAAACCGCCGCACTACGCCGGGATGCCCGTTCGCGGCCAGGGCGTCTTTGTAGTTGAGCGAAGAGTAGGCCGTGCGTATCAGCACCTCACCCGGCGGCAACTCGTGCAACGGCCGCGAGGCGAGGGAACGGCGGATCGTGCCGTTCTCCATCCGTTCCACCCAAAGACAGCGAAACGATTCCGGGAGGGGAAAGGAGGGGGCGTTGAGTTCCGTCACGGCCATGATCCTCCGAGCGATTCCTCGCCGCCGCGGCCGGGGCCGCCGAGGGCGTGCGAAAGCCACATGACGCCGCGCCTGCCGGGATCGACCGAAGGCGTCGATACCGCCGGGCGGCGCGGCTTCACAAGCCGGCCGAGTCCGGCCGCGAAGCAAGCTTCGTCTTGACCGTAAACACCTGTCCCGCCCGAAACACCTGAAGCTCCACTTCCTTGCCGATTTCCAGGGTGTTGACCATGTAAACCAGATGGGCATCATCCTCGACGACGCGATCATCGAACCGCAGGATGATGTCGCCGGGCTGGATGCCCACGGCGGAGGCGGGCGAATCCGGCGTCACGGTAACGACGCGCGCTCCCACTCGTGCATCGAGACCGGCCGCTTGGGCCGCCGCGGCATCGAAGCGGGCATCGAGCGAGACCCCGAGAAAGGCCCGCTGCACCGTGCCGGATTCCACCAATTGCCGGGCGACCCAAAGAAAGGTATTGATCGGGATGGCGAAGCCGATCCCCTCATTCCCGCCGGAATTGCTGGCAATGGCCGTGTTGATGCCGATCACGCGACCGCGGAGATCCACCAGCGGCCCGCCGCTGTTGCCCGGGTTGATGGCCGCGTCCGTCTGGAGGAAATCCTGCAACCGCACGCTGGAATCGCCCAGGTCCAACTCCCGTCGCCCTTTGGCGCTGATGATGCCGAACGTCACCGAATGGCTCAGCCCGAAAGGGCTGCCGAACGCCAGCACGAAATCGCCGATGTCCGTTTTGTCGCTGTCGCCGATCTCGGCCGTCACAAGGTTGGGGGCTGACACGATGAGCACGGCCACGTCCGTCGCCGGATCGCTGCGAATCTCGGTGGGTTGAATCAGACGACCGTCGGCCAAGTGGATGCGGACCTTGTCCGGTTCGGCATCTCGAACCACATGGCGGTTGGTCAAGATGCACAACCGGTCGCCGAGCCGGACGAGTATGCCCGAGCCGGCCTCCTCCACCGGTCTTGCCGACCCCGACTGCAAGGCCCGGCGTCCCGGTACCTCCGCTTCGATATGCACCACGGCCGGCCCCACGATCTTTGCGACCAGGCGAACGACGGCCGATTGGGCCTCCAGGACGGCCGCCTTTTCCGACAGTTCGCGGACCAGTTCAGCCCGCGTCTCCTCGCTCACGGGCCCATACTTTTCCAGCGCCGTGGGGACCGCCGCCCGACCTCCCGCCGATTGCGCCCGGACCCCCGACCAACTCGGGGCGAACAGCAAGCACAACCAAACCAAGACTACCGGGAGCCGTCCGATTAGCCGGGATCGATTTCGCAACTGTAAAGACATGCCTGGTTCCAACCAACCTAGTTTTAATGCGTTACTGGACCGTTCCCCAACCCTCGGCGACCCTCGGCACGCCCCGCCTGCATTCCCGGCAGCGGCCGCCATGGGCACCGGATCGTTGCAACCGGATTCGGCACAGCCAACCTCCTGTCGAGAAACACAGTGTTCTCGAGAAACACACTGCCCGCGAATCGGGAAGCACACCGCCGACGAAATCAGTAACCCCCTGGTGACGGGCGAGTCCCGTTTCGCGATCAAGCCGGCCGGGTACTCCGGGCGATTTCTCTATTCTAACCCGGCCGCGATTGGGGGACTAACCGATCGCGGCAAGAATCCGAGCACGGAA
>JAAZNR010000153.1 GCA_012798155.1 Thermogutta sp.
AGGCGACGAGCGCGTTCATCCAGTGCGTGCCGCAAGGGTTTGAACTTCCGCCGAATCCTGTCGATGGTTGCTGCATCCCGCATGCCGCAAGCATCCCACAAATCGGCCAATACGCCAATACCATTTTGACCAGATTATTGTTTTACGATCCCTAATCCCAAATTTAAGGTGTCACGAAGCACTAGAGGACTAACTCTCCGCGACGCCCGCAGGGCTAGGAACCGCCGTTTTGCCGGGAGATCTCAAGAGGCTGAACGCGGAGATCTCAAGAGGCTCAACGCCAGGAAGACGGCCGTCAGCGGGAAGACTCCATAGAAGACGGTATTGCGGAACGGCTCGAACCACGGGGAGTGCGTAACCGCCAGCGCCAGATTGGCCGTGTAGGTCAAATAATAGGCGAATAGCAGGGCACCCTCGACTCGCGTGACCATACGCCGGCTGAAGAAGATCGGCAGGCAGGCCACGGCCACGCCGATCATGACGGGCAAATCGGTGCGGAGGGCCTCCGCGGCGACGGCCATGCCGTCCTTGGCCGCGAGGGCTCCCAACCCCAAGACGACGAGGATATTGAAGATATTGCTGCCGACGACGTTGCCGATGGCGATGTCGCGGCGCCCTCGCAAACCGGCCGTGACGGAGGTCGCGGCCTCCGGCAGGGAGGTGGCGGCCGCCACCAGCGTGACGGCGATGATCAGCTCGCTGACGCCCCAGGCACGGGCTAACGAGACCGCGCCGTCCACGAACAGCTTGGCGCCCAGCACGAGGATGGCCACGCCCAGGATCACCAGGATCGCGTATCCCAGCAGGGCCGCCGCGCCGCCTTTTCGAGATGGAGACGGCCCGGCGCCCGAGGACGCGGCGGAAAGGCCGTCTTGCCGGTGTGCGGGATCGCTGCCTTCGGCATGGCCCGGCGATTCGCGGTTTTCCCGCTGCACCAGGATGATGGACGCGGTCAGGTAGATCACCATCAGCACCAAGAGAAAGGCCCCTTCGAGATGGGTGATGACGCCGTCGCGGGCGATCAGGTAGGTCAGGATCGACAGCCCGACCATGACCGGGACGTCTCGCTTGAGGAGCTGCGGCGACACGATCAGGGGAGCCGCCAAGGCCGACAGTCCCAACACGAACAGGACGTTGAAGATGTTGCTTCCCACCACGTTGCCGAAGGCCACGTCGGCATAGCCGGAATAGGCGGCATCGACGGAGACTGCCAGCTCCGGCGCGCTGGTGGCGAAGGAAACCACCGTCAGGCCGATGATGAGTTCGGACATGCCCAGGCGTTTGGCCAGCCCCAGGGCACCGCGGACCAAGACCTCGCCGCCCAGCGTCAAACAAACGAATCCGGCCGCAATGAGAAGGATTTGCTGCAACATGGAGCCTTGCCTCGAATGCGGGAGTATCGTCGCGGCGAGCCGACTTGCCGGAGCATGACCGAGCCGGCACTTCGATGCGCTCGAGTCTCCTGCTCGCCCGGCTTCCTCCGGGGACTGCCGAAAAAAGGTCCACTCGAAGCCCGGATTGGATCATGGTAGGCGGGCGAACGAGGCTTCCGCAACGGGTGGGGAGCATTCCGCCGGGCGAGGCCGCGATCCTACAGTCCTACCAGACGCGCATACCAGGAACGAGCCAGGGCGGGATTCGTGGTGCCGCGGACGATGGCTCGGCCGTCGGAGAATAACGTCAACTCGCATTCGGGGGTCTTGATCCGCACGAAGCCCTCACCCCCGGAAATCTCCCCCAACCCGCTCCAGCGCTCCGCGATCTCGGCCGGATCGAGCCGGGTTTCCGGGGGCGAAACCTGCACGGCGTTGCCCCCGCAGAGCGTTACCGCCGGGGCTTGCAGGCCGGGCTGCAGGAAGGGGAACTCCCGGCGGACGCACGCCCGGCAGGGGTTTTCGCCCACCGCGCGTTGGGCGGCGATCTTTCGCACACGACCTTGCCACAACTCGAACACGAGCAGCCCGCGGGTAACGGCTCGATGTTGACCGGCCAAAATCTTCATCGCTTCGCAGGCCTGCCACGAGGCGACCACGCCGACCGCGGGGCCCAACACGCCGGCCGTCTCGCAGGTGGGCAATGCGCCGGGCGGAGGGCAGTCGGGCAGCACGCAGGCCAGGCAGGCGGTCTCTCGCGGCAGGATCGTCATGACCCGCCCTTCCGCCTCCAGGCAGCCCGCGTAAATCCAAGGAATGCCCTCCCGCACGCAATAATCGTTGATGAGAAACCGCGTCTCGAAATTGTCGGTCCCGTCGAGCACGACGTTAGCGTCTTGCAGCAGCCGCGGCACATTCCGGGCGGAGAGATCGGCCGTGACCGCTTCGATCTCCACTTGCGAGTTGGCGGCGCGGAGCTTTTCGGCGGCTGCCAGGGCCTTGGGGCGGGCTTGCCGAGCATCCTCCTCATCGAACAAGACCTGCCGGTGCAGATTGGTCCAATCCACGAGGTCGCGGTCGATGATGCGGATTCGGCCCACCCCCGCGCGAACCAGCAGGTTGGCCGCGGTCGTGCCCAATGCCCCGCAACCGCAGATCACGGCCAAACCTCGCGATAGGCCCGCCTGGCCTTCGATCCCCAGCGGGGCAAAGCGAGTTTGACGGGCGTAACGGGCATCGGAAGCGTGCCTGCTCATCCGGTTCTCCGCAAGCTGCCTACGATCCGGACCGTCCCTTCTCCAAAACGGTCGAGTCTCTCCGACCGCCGAGTCTCCCGGATTATACGCCGTGAACCATATACGCCGTGAACCATCGCTGCCGAATACGCCGTGAACCATCGCTGCCGACGAACCCTGCCTTGGACGCGACGCAATCACCGCGGCTACCCACTCTGCTCGGTCGCGGACTTGGCTCGCGTCCGCGGTTTCAAGAGCGGCGCCAAATACGAGGCCGTGACGGAGTCCGGACAGCGGAGCACCTCTTCCGGCGTTCCGGAAGCCACCACCCGGCCGCCGGCGTCCCCCGCGCCGGGACCGAGGTCGATCAAGTAGTCGGCCGCCGCGATGATGCTCAAATGGTGTTCCACCACGATCAGCGATTGGCCGACGTTCAACAGCGACTCGAAGTTGTCGAGAAGCCGCGTCACCTCGGCGTCGTGCAGGCCGGTGCCGGGTTCCTCTAGGATGAAGAGCGAGCGGCCCCGCTTTCCCGTCGAGAGGTGGGCGGCCAAACGCAACCTCTGCGATTCGCCTCCGGAGAGGGTCTGCGCGGCTTGACCCAAACGGAGGTAATCCAGTCCGACCTCGATCAGCCGCTTCAATTTGGCCTGCACCTTGGGGTAACCGCGGAAGAAGGCGAAGGCCTCGCGGACCGTCATTTCCAGGACGTCGGCCGGGTTTTTCCCCCGATGGAAGACGTCGAGGATTTCCTCGCGAAAGCGGCGGCCTTGGCAGCGCGGGCAGGTGACGCGGACGTCGGCCAGGAACTGCATCTCGATTTCCAGATAGCCTTCCCCCCCGCACTC
>JAAZNR010000973.1 GCA_012798155.1 Thermogutta sp.
AGAGCATGTCTTCAAATTAGTTTCACTGCGCAGAGTCGCCGAAAGCGGGTTAACGATCTTACGCAGACTCACAAAGCTGCGCACCCCAGTTTGCCCAGCTTCTTATCCTGCGCTGTAAAATTACGTCTTGCCAGCCGCAAGGTGGCACCCAATCTAATTTGAAGACAGGCTCTAAACCGCGGACCGGGTGTTTTGGCTTCGAGCCGTTCGTGGTATCCTAACGGCGGCGTCTCCGTGCTTCGGCGGGCGCACGCGCCGGCCAGAGCTGCCTGCCATGGAACCGCGGAACTGCTGCCGTTTACCGCAATATCGGCGGCCGGACGCTGCCTAGCGTGTTCCGGTCGAAACTGTTCCGGTCGAAACAACTCAAACGGCTCCCATGCCAAACGGCTCCCAGGGCGACGGCTGACGGACGCCGGGGGGCATTCGCGGGCGGCAAGTGAAGGACCTTCTCCTTGGGGGGAAGCATCGCATTTCTTGGGGGAAACATCGCAATGAGATCGGGACTCTTGGCGGCCTACGCGGCTTGGATACTTCCTTGGATACTTGTGAGTCCGGCGGCGCTGCCGGCCGGCCAGGCGACAGCGGAGGCCCCTCCCAACGTCGTTGTCATCTTGGCGGACGACCAAGGCTGGGGCGACTTCCGAATTCACGGAAATGCGAATTTGGAGACGCCGAATCTGGATTCCTTGGCCCAACAGGGCGCACGCCTCGAGCGTTTCTATGTGTGTCCGGTTTGCTCCCCTACACGGGCCGAATTCTTGACGGGAAGATACCATCCTCGAGGCGGCGTCCGCGACGTCACGAGGGGAGGAGAACGCCTGAATCTGGACGAGTACACCATCGCCCAGGCCTTTCAAGCGGCCGGTTACGCGACCGGGCTTTTCGGCAAATGGCACAACGGAAGTCAATATCCCTATCATCCGCTGGCCCGCGGCTTCCAGGAGTACTACGGTTTCCCATCCGGCCACTGGGGGATCTACTTCCAGCCGCCGCTGGAGCAGAACGGCGAATGGGTTCGCGGGACGGGCTACATTACCGACGATCTTACGGATCGAGCCATTCGTTTTATCGAGGGTAATCAAGGCCGTCCATTTTTCTGCTACTTGGCCTACAATACGCCGCATTCGCCGTTTCAGGTGCCGGATCGTTTTTACGACAAGTTTCGCGACAAGCCGATCGAGCTGAGGCATGCCGGTCCTGAGCCGGAAAACATCGACGTCACGCGGGCCGCCCTGGCGATGTGCGAAAACATCGATTGGAATGTCGGCCGCCTGCTCGAATCGCTGGAAAGGCGCGGGATCAGCCGGGACACGATCGTCATTTATTTCTCGGATAACGGTCCCAACTCCACCCGCTGGAACGGCGGCTTCCGCGGTCGAAAGGGGTCCACGGACGAGGGCGGCGTACGATCCGCCTGCTTTATCCGCCGGCCCGGCGTGATTCCCGCCGGTCGAAAAATCACTCAAATAGCCGCGGCCATCGATCTGTTCCCGACCCTCGTCGATTTGACAGGGATTCCCTGCCATCCCCCCAAAAAATGGGACGGCATGAGCTTGGCTCCCTGGCTGCTCGGGCAACGCGACGATACGGTCGACCGCAGAGTGTTTTCGCACTGGAACGGCCGCGTCAGCGTCCATACGCAGCGATTCATTTTGGACCACCAAGGACGGCTCTACGACTTGGAAAACGACCCGGCACAAAAGGTCGCCGTGCAATCCCAATTCCCGGAGATTGCCGCCGAGTTGAGTCGAGCGGTGGCGACGTGGAGGAAAGACGTGCTTCCTTCTTCGCGGGACGACCGGCCGTTCCCTGTCGGATACCGCGAATACCCAACCACGTATTTACCGGCTCGCGACGGCGTGCCTTCCGGTGAAATCCAACGGAGCGCCCCGGCGCCGAACTGCTCGTTTTTTACCCATTGGAAGGCCCTTTCCGATACCGTGACTTGGGATGTGGAGGTGCACACACCCGGCGAATACGAGGCCGTCCTGCTCTACACGTGCCCCGCCTCCGACGTCGGCTCGCTGGTAGAGTTGTCTCTGGGAGAGTCGCGAGTGACGGCCGCCATCAGCGAACCTTTCGATCCGCCGCTGAGGGGCGCGGAATTCGACCGGGTGCCGCGAACGGGAGAATCCTACGTCAAAGACTTCAAACCCTTGGTCCTGGGTACGCTGCGGCTGTCGCCGGGACGGGGAGCCCTGACTCTGAAGGCGAAGGAAATCGCCGGGGAACAGGTTGCCGACGTTCGCGCCGTCGTCCTCCGCCTCCTACCGTGACGCTTGGGCAAGCACCCTTTGCCGCAACCGCTCCCCTCGCAAGGGAGTCCCTGGCCGGTGCAACGATGGAAAAAAATTCCCGGCATCTTGGACTTCGCTCGCGGAATGCACCGCCGGGCCTCTCCCCCGTTCGCATGTTTTTCAGAGAATGACCTCGGATTATCCACAGAATGACATTGCATCATCCAGAGAATGACCTTGGCTCATCACAATCGCCTTCGCGAAGATGCTCTCCGCATTTGGCGGGCCGGCGTTGAAGCCGTCCTGGCCGATCGACTTGTTCGGCGCAATGTCCGGATCGAGGACGAGCACCTGATTATTGGAGAGTTCGATCCGCTTTCTATCCCGTTGGCCTCCATCGGCAGAATCGCCGTCGTCGGCGCGGGCAAGGCCGGAGCCGGCATGGTCGCCGGGATAGAGTCGGTTTTCCACCCGCCCTGGGCGGATCGCTTTCAACTTGGCGGTTGGGTCAACGTCCCCGATGACTGCGTCCGACCTTCCGAGCGAATTCATCTCCATCCCGCGCGTCCCCCCGGCGTAAACGAGCCGACCGCCCAAGGGGTTTGGGGAACCGAGCGGATTCTGGCCATCGTGCGGAGCTTGACCGATCGCGATCTCTGCATCTGCTTGATCTCCGGCGGCGGTTCCGCTCTGCTGCCCTTGCCTGCCCCGGGAATTACCCTGAAAGACAAACTGATCGTTACGCGGCTTCTCAGCGGGGCCGGCGCGAACATCGCCGAACTCAACACGGTGCGTAAGGCATTGAGTCTCGTAAAAGGGGGCGGGCTGCTCCGAGCCTGCGGCGCGGGTACGCTCATTTCCCTGATTATTTCCGATGTACTCGGCGACCCGCTGAGCCTGATTGCGTCCGGTCCCACCGTCCCCGAACCCGTCCCCCCCCACGAGGCGCCGGCCGTGTTGCAGAGGTATCCGGAGGTCAAGTCCGCCCTGCCTCCCCATCTGATGGATTGGCTTCAAAGCGGGGGAAAGACGGCGGCCGTCCACGCCGGCGGGGGACCGCGTCGCGTTCATCACTTCGTCATCGGCAACAACGCCGCCGCGGTCGATGC
Organism: Thermogutta sp.; assembly: GCA_012798155.1. GTDB lineage: Bacteria > Planctomycetota > Planctomycetia > Pirellulales > Thermoguttaceae > Thermogutta. The sequence continues at coordinate 3,350 of JAAZNR010000973.1, forward strand.
CGCCGCGCTGGAAGCCGAACGCCTGGGGTACCGGCACGCATGCGTCAGCAGCCCATGCTTAGAAGGCCCCGCCGAAGAGATCGGCGCACACCTTGCCCGGCAAGCCCTCGTCATGCGCGCCCAGGGAGCCGTCAACTGCCTGATCAGCGGCGGAGAGCCGACGGTGCGATTGGCGCCGCCCGACATTCGCGGAAGAGGGGGTAGGAATCAGCAACTGGTCCTTGCGGCGGCACAGGCGCTATGGCAAGACGGCGCCCGCGGCATCGCCCTCTTATCCGGCGGCACGGACGGCGAAGACGGGCCGACCGACGCGGCGGGGGCCGTCGTGGACGCCGACGTGATTGCCCGGGCCAAAGACATGAAACTCGACCCGGCAGCATTCCTCGCACGCAACGACGCCTACAGCTTTTTCGAAAGAACGGACGGGTTGATCAAAACCGGCCCGACTCACACCAACGTTTGCGACGTCAGGGTCGTGCTTGCCCGGCAAGATTGACTTCTTACCCAGCAAGTTTGACGTTGCTACCCAACAAGTTTGATGTTCTTACCCAGCAAGTTTGACATTTTTGCCCAGCAAGATTGACGTCGTGCTCCGCGGCGCCTCGTGCAGGCCGTACAATGCCCGATGGGCCGAACCAAATTGTCCTCGGCACGTCGTCCTCGGCACGGA
>JAAZNR010000974.1 GCA_012798155.1 Thermogutta sp.
GAAAGCTCGCCGGAAAACACGCCATTCGCTCGCGTGTCACCCAAAACGTCTTCCGAGCTTGAAACCGCCGGTTCGCTTAAGACGTGCGCTTCCGTGCGCCCCACCATGGACGTTTCCTCCATGTCGATGGCTGACCCTCGTGATTCGGAACGATCCCTAATCGTAGCGTGGTGCCTGCGGCGGACCAATAGCGATTTGACCCCCATTCGGCCGTAGGGTGAGCGTGCGGAAGCCGTCGCGTCAGTTTCGAGAACGGTGTGGTAAGAATCTCTTGATCCCTTGGCGATGGCTTTCGCAATGAGGCTGTGAGTCCCTGCGAGGATGCGAGATTTTGGCTGCCGGGGTCTTTGCAAGGGGGCACCGGAGCGGCACGTCGTCATCGTCCAACCGCGAGCGAAGCGATACTCTACCGCCCCACAATTCCGCCGAAGACAATCCGCAATCGCTTGTCCGACCGGACGTGCAGCCCGTGCTCGGCTCCCGAAAAGGTTACCTTAGCGGTGCGCATCCCCGCGCGGTAGCCTCAGCCGCCTGCCGGCATCCCGCATCGTCCGTTATAGCCGGCATCGCCTGTCATACCGTCGTTCTTTCCGGCGGTCGCCTGAAGTGTCCCCATGAACGGCCGCTTTTGTCATGGTCTCGACCGCGTCTCAAGAAGATTGGTTTTCGGGTCATTCCTTAAAGCACGGGAGGTAAGACCACGGCCGCGATTCTCGACACGCTGGGATACTCCGAAAACGGGAAAAGGCGACCGAACCCGCCGGATGATCACGGGGGTACTGGTTGAATTCGATAGAGTGTGAAGTCTTCGTTGTGCCAAATCGGCGTCAACGAAGAGCGATTGCGAGCCGCAAAATCGGCAAGAAATTGGACAAGTTCCGTTTTCGCCGTTCCTTGCACGGCCTCTGGGCGTTCCACCGTCACCAGAGCACGGGCATGGATCCGGCGGAAATAGGCCCATAGGTCGGCGTCGTTCTGAACAGCATGATACACGGAGCACGCCCGCCCGGTCAGTAAAGCAAGGGCGCGCGGTTTAATAAACACGACTACATCCTCCGGCTGGGTATATTGGCGGACAGCCGCGAAAAGTTCTTGGGAACTTGCTCGGTCTATCCCCTCAGGCAAAGGACCCGTGGGGCGGGTAAGGAGCATGCTCCCGTAGGAACATATTATCAGCGCGGCCAAAACGGCCAGTAGCCCTCTTCGAATCCGCGGCCGCCGCAGCAGCCACGGGCTTGCCAGTCCTTGCCAGGCATAAAGAAGCCATAACGGCAGCAACGGGTACAGCAACCGGAAACCTTGATAACAGGGCCAAGCCGCGAGGGCCGCTCCGTATAACACTACGAACACCTCCCGAGCGGAGACCCGGCGGTATACCTGGGCGGCATAGCCCATGAGGGCCGGAATCCAAATAGTTCCAGCGACAATAGCAGCCGCAAATCTGAAGAATTCATTATGGGAGAATCCGTTGTGCCAAAAAGCGGCGGATACAACGACATATCGGATTCCCTGAGAAACCAGTATCGAAGGACTCCAGGATAATAGATTGAAATATCCTCGTGTAGCGAGAGTGAGCCGACTTTGCAGAACGACCAGAACCAGAAATAGTGCGGTCGCGCCAAACTGCCAAGGCCGGATGCGGCGATGCTGGATGAAATCGGCTATCAAGACCGCCGGCCAGAGAACCGCCCCGACCGTGCGAGTAGCAAAACCGGCCCAGGCCGAGACGGCCGCGGCGCAATACCAGACCCACTGCCCGGCCGAGCGATCTTCACTTCGATCCCCTAACCGTGCAAAAAGGAATGTTCCATAAACAAAGACCAAAAACAAGATGTCTGAACCAATGACGTTGGTCCGGTTCAGGAAAAAGTTATTAAGCCCTAACAGGAGCAATATGACCAAGCATATCGGGAAGGGCAGGGACTCCCGAAAATCCGCGGCTAACACCGCCAGCCAAGCGATTAGACAGCCGATCATCACCCATTTCATGGCATTCCAGTTGAGCCCCCATCGGGAATAGATCGGGGCCAAAAGAAGGGATGTTCCGGGCGGATAGACAGGAGGTCCCAACATGGGATAGTCGGGATTATAAATATATTCGGTCCGGGCGTAGGGGCGTCCCTCGGCCAGATTGCGTGCATGCAGAATATATTGGGCGAAATCGTCCCCCCAACTGTGGCC
>JAAZNR010000975.1 GCA_012798155.1 Thermogutta sp.
GAGCAGGCCCGCATCACGCGGATGATGTTCATGATCTTCATGGGCCTGATCGCGGCGATTTCGCTGGTGGTGGGGGGCATCGGCATCATGAACATCATGCTGGCCACGGTCACGGAGCGGACCCGCGAGATCGGTATCCGCCGCGCCCTGGGGGCCAAACGCCGCGACATCATCCGCCAATTCCTGGTGGAGACGATCGTGCTCTCCACGGTCGGCGGCCTGACCGGCATCTTGGCCGGCTTCACCTGCCCCCTATTCACCTACCTGCTGAAGGCGGGCGTGGAAACGTTCCTCCCCACCGTGTACGGCGCCTTGCCGGACCTCGTCAAGGCCATGCAGCCGGTGATCGTGCCGGAGTCCTTGCCGCTGGCCTTCGGCATCTCGGTGGCGATCGGGGTGCTTTTCGGACTCTACCCTGCCCGCCGCGCCGCGAACATGGACCCCATCGAAGCCCTGCGGCACGAATGAGGAAAGGCAACGCCGGGGACCTGCGAAACCGCCGGATCGGCGCCGCCGGCCCAGGTCTCCGGGCCGTTCCACCAATAGTCCTCCCACTGGGAATCGTAGAACGAGTCGGCCGAACCCGTGGCCGAGCGAAGTCGGGATTTACCCCCGGCCGACGGCCCCGCGCCCCGCACGCTACAATTACCGCGCGACACTAATTTCGTACCGCAGTTGTCTCAAACCGGTTGACACGTGCCGGTCAATGGCCGTAATTGCTCATGACTGGACTTTTGCAAACTGCTCCCCTCTCCCTCTGGGAGAGGGGCAGCGGGTGAAGGCTTGGTGAAGTTGGGCAATCACGACAAACCGCTTTCGCGCCTAATTGCCCTCACCATAACCCTCTTCCAAGGCGGACGAGAACTTGTCACCACAATTCGCAAAAGTGCAGTTATGACGTAACTGCTTATCCTATAAACACGCCCGGAGGGACTCGAACCCCCAACCCTCGGTTCCGAAGACCGATGCTCTATCCAATTGAGCTACGGGCGCATCTGCCCCTGCCCGCTTGCCGATTCGCCGGTCCGAGCCGGGTCTGGAAGCCGCCGCGACGGCCATGCTCGGAGCCTGCCGAGACAACCGTCGCCCGAGATTCCGCCCCGCCCGGTCGGCCGCGAATCGCCGGTATCCTCACAACCGCCTATTCTAAAGAGCTTTGCGGGCGGTCGGAAGTGCCCCGTGAAAGCACGCGACCGGCGATTGCGGGTTACCAACGTATGCCGGGTTTCACGTGTGCGCCGTGCCATGCCGCCACCACGTTACGCCGGCTGCTTGCAAGTGAGTGAGGGAAAAGGCGTGGGCCGGGTGGCTGGGGTCGGAGCGAAGCGAAGCCCCCAGCCTGTGTTCGCAGGGTATCCACCACCGGCTTACCCCGGGGGCTCGGCCGACGCCGACGGCTCGGGGGAGGCAGGCGGCTCAGGGGACGCAGGCGGCTCGGCAGGCCCTTTCTCGCCGGATTCCGCGGCCGGCTCCGTCGCGGCGGGCTTGGGCGTGAGAATCAGCGTCACCTCCGTTCCCAGCGGGGGAATCCGCTCCGTAAAGGCCTCGAACAACAGGGCTTCGTTGCTGTCGCTGCTGCGGATCGGCAGGTCCAGCACGGCACTGGGGAAGTTGGACACGCAAATCAGCTCGCCCGTCGCATCGGCATAGTAGTACTCCTTGTCCGAGCCTTCCTCTTCCTTGAGCATTTGGCTGCCGGTGAATATCCAGGAATACTCCAGGGGGCGGCCGGTCTGAACATTGCGAACCCACTCTTGGGCGGGCGACTCCTGGAGGTTTCCTTGCTCGTCCCTCCAAATCAGGCGAATATCCACTTCGGGTCCCTGAGCGGGGATATACTCGGGATAGAACTGGACGGGCCGGCCCGGCTCCGCGCCCACGGCCAACAGCCCCGCATGCACCAGGCTGGGCGGCACCGCGATGGAGAGGATCGACTCGTGTTCCTTGGAGTTGCGGGCGCAGGCAAACAGCTCCAGGGTGCATTGTCGCTGGCAAACCCGGCCGATGAGGATCACGGACCGCCTCTCGGCGTCCAGCCAGATCGGCCGTTCGGGATTCAGTCTGGTCAATGCGGGCGCGTTATCGACGAGCGGCGGCCCCTGCTCGATGGGGGCTTCGGCGGGGCTTGGTTCACGGGGCTGCTCGACTTCTCGGATGTAGAAGGTCCGCGAAGCCGCCTCGATCAGGGTCTCTTGCCGATAGAGCGCGGCCTTGACGTACCAGATGCCCGGCTTGGTGGCCCAATACTCGCTTTCGCAGGACCGCAAGCCGCCCGGCGGCAGCGGTCCCAAAGGGATGCGGGATCGCCCCTCGCCGATGGTGTCCATCAAGCCGAACTGGATTTCGCATCGCAACTCCAGATCGGAAATCGCGGCCGCGTCCTTATTCTCGACTACCATGCGAAATGCCACGGTATCACCCTGTTTCCACTCGGTATTGCCCAGTATGCTGAGGGAGAGGGCCTCCTGGAGGTGCGCGATTTCCACTTCGGCGGCGGGGCCCGTCCGCGTCTCGTCGCCGGTGCCGGCCGGCTTTTCCTCGGCGGCCGCGGGCGACGCCGGGGCGGGCGACACCGCTTCGGTCGGCGGCGACGGACGACATCCGCACACGAAAACGCCGAGCACGAGCCACCAACCGGCGGCGCAGCGCCACGCGGGCGGCGGGCACGCCAGAACCCCGCCGTTCCCAAGGCCCCGACCTCGCGTACGGCAAGAGACGAGTTTAGCGAAACGCACCCAAGGACCTCCTCACTCCGAATGACCGACGGCACGAAGGACGGCGACTACGCCTATTATAGAGTTCGCACCGACGGGCCGGAACACCGCGCACGCAAGCGCCGGGCGGACGGCCCGGCGGCGAGAAAGACACGACAAACAGAGGCTCGACGATCATGCTACGGAGCAACGACCAAGGAGATTCCGGCACGCCGCCGGCCCTCGATTCCCGCGGCGGAAGCAACGCCAAACCGGTCGTGGATTGTGAGGCGCGCAAAATGCACGTCCGCTGGGGATCGCCCGAGCCGTGGTTGCGGGGACCGTGGCTTACCGCCGTGGCGAGGCACGAGACCCCGCTCGTGCCTCGCAGCGATTGGGAACCGATCTGCCGCTATCGCGAGGGCCAAATCGAGCATTGGGAATACGAGATGAGGCTCTCTCATGGGGTGCGGCTCCAACGACAAATCACGTACCTCGGCCGCGACGGCGTGCTCTTTCTGGCGGATGCGATTTTGAGTACGCGCCGGGCCTGCTGGGCAGTCGAGGTTGCGTGCGGGATCGGGCCGGGCGTCTTGCGGGCCGACGGCCCATCCCCCGCCGACCCGCCGCCGGGAAATGGTTCGGCCACGTGGTTGACGCCTCTCGTTCCGACCGAGAATCTCGATCCCGAGGCAGACTCGCCCAAGATCGGATCGGGAACGGCGACCTGGGGCGGCCGGTTTGAAGGGCGGGCCGCCTTTCTCCCCTGCGTGTTCCTCACGGCCCGGAGCGAGGCCGAGCGACAATCGCCGCCCCTTTGGCGGAGTCTTACGGTGACGGAGCGGGGGCAGGTCGTCGCGGCGGACACGGCCGTCGCCTATCGCGTGCAGCTCGCAGCGCGGCAATGGGTCTTCTATCGCTCCTTGGCCGCGCCGGGAAACCGCGCATTCCTGGGCTGCAACTTCGCGGGCGAATCGCTGGTGGGCACGTTCGGCAAGAAAGGCGTGGCCGCCTTGCTGGAGGTCCAACTGGAAGAATAACTTGCCGGAGGTCCAACTTGAAGAATAATGCGGCCGGCGGAATCCGGCACAAGCAAGGCCGCGACCGCGGATCGACCGCCGGTCTCGCATGACGTTCGCGTCATCGCCGGATAAAGCCGGCGATCTATTCCTCGACTAGGTCGTAC
>JAAZNR010000154.1 GCA_012798155.1 Thermogutta sp.
GAGCAGCCTGCCGAGCAGCCTGCCCCTCCGCCTCAACCATGAGCGTTGAGGGAAGGCTCGTGCTCGCAGTTACCGAGCGTGCTTGCGGTCGGTAAGAAGACGGCCCGGCCGTCGGCACGAGATACCATCCATGCGGAGCACATTGGGCCGATGACCTGATCGTCGGCCCTCCTTTTTTGCGCACTTCGGGCGGGAGAGGGCTTCGCCGGCACCCTCGGCTCCGTCCCGGCAACGATGCACCCGCCGGGGAGACTCACGTGGTCTCTTGGACGACGGGCAGGTTCGGCGTTTGGCTCCGGATTCGCCGAAGCTGACCGCAGGCCGCGTCGATGGTATCGCCTTTGCGATGCCGGATGGTCACCTGGATGCCCGCCGAATCCAGAATCGCGGCGAACTGCCGCACGTCATCCCGATGCGGCGTGCGATACGGCAACCCTTGGATGGGATTGAAGGGGATCAGGTTGACCAGGGCGTTGCGGCCGCGGAGGAGGTCGGCCAGGGCCGCGGCGTGATTCGGGCGGTCGTTGACGTCGGCCAAGAGCACGTACTCATACGTTACGCGGCGTCCCGTCTTTTCGAAGTAATAGTCGGCCGCCTCCAGGATCGCCCCCAGTCCCGCCTTTTCATTCATGGGCACGATGCGGCTGCGGAGCTCATCGTCGGGCGCGTGCAGGGAGACGGCGAGGTGATAGGAGACGCCGCGATCGGCCAAGCGGCGAATCCCGGCGGGCAGGCCGACCGTGGAAATGGTCACCCGCCGGGCGCTGATCCGCAAGCCGTCCCGCCGCGTGGCCCGGTTGAGGGCCTGGAGCAGGCGTTCCAGATTCGCCAGCGGTTCGCCCATCCCCATGACCACGATGTGGCTGAGCCGTTCCTCGGGACCGAGCAGGCGTCGCAGTTGCAGCAATTCCTCGAAGATCTCGCCGGCCGTCAAGTTGCGAACCAGGCCGTCCAGGCCGCTGGCGCAAAAGACGCAGCCCATCGCGCAGCCCACCTGCGTGCTGATGCAGGCCGTGCGACTCCCTTTGTCGTCGCGCAGCAGGACGCATTCGATGTGCTCGCCGTCGGCTGTCTGGAGGAGCAGTTTTTCGCTGCCGTCGGCGGACGTCCGATGGGCGACGGTCCGCATGGACCAGATGAAGAAATCCTCGGCCAATCGGGTCCGCAAGGCCTTGGGGACGTCGCTCATCTGCTCGAAGGGCACGCCCGGTGCGTTGCACACCCAATGGCCGACTTGGTCCGCCCGAAAGCACGGCTGCCCGTGCCGCGTCAGCCATTCCTTGAATTCCGAGAGGCGGAGGTCGAGAAAGTGCTTCATGGCAAGAGGACGGGTCGCAAGAAGAGATGCACGACTTGGGCCGCCGGACCCAACCCCTCCATTATCGCCTGTCTGCCCCACGAATCCAGACCTTGCCGACCCTGGGGACCTTTCCGCATGGCGCGGCGATCCGTCCCGCCTCGAAGGGCCGGCGGCCTTGCCGGTCCTGCGCCGGGTCCGGCGAGGCTTTGCGGACGCGGGCCGCGATCGGAGTCCCCGTCACTCCTCCCCCTTCTCATCCGCCTCCGCGCACTTGAGGCACAGCGCGGTGAAGGGAATCGCCTTGAGCCGCGCCTTGGGGATCCGCTCGCCGCACGCCTCGCAGATGCCGTAGTTCCCCTCGTCGATGCGTTTCAGGGCATGCTCCACCATTTCCAGGGAACGGTTCTCGTTCTCCATCAACGACATCGTGAACTCTTGTTCATAGTTGTCGCTGCCGGACTCGGCGGGATGAATGGGGGCGCCGCCCCGCGTCGCGCCGTTTTCCTCGGATTGGGATCGAGCGGCCTCGGACAGGTAGCGCATGTTGCCCACCAGTCGTTCTCGCAACGCCAACAAATCTCTCCGAAAGCCCTCGAGTTCCTCTTTCTTCATATCCTACGCCTCGCAGTCCGCGCAAGGAATTGTGCCGAGTCCTGCCCGAACTCTCGATTCTAGACCGCCGCCGCGAAAGTGTCAAACGGCGTGCCGGGTTGGCGGATCGAACTTCGGGCGTGTGGATGGGCGCGCTCCGTCGCGGCCTGTGTTCGCGTTTCAGTGGAGGGGCGCGCTCCGTCGCGTCCGCCCGCTTTGTTTTTGAAACGCGGAGGCGCAGAGGCTGTGTTTCAAACGCAGACGCCAGGCACACGCGCCGGCGCGAGCCGCTAGCGTGAGCTAGCGGTGGAGCGCGACTCAAGAGTCAAGTTTCCACGCAGTGCTTCCACCGCCGGCTTACGCCGGTGGCTCGGGTTGGATTGCGCTATAACACCACCAGCTTACGCTGGTGGGTCGGATTTCCGTGCGATTCCACCCGCCGGGCTGCACAGGCTGGGTGGCTGGGAAAGTGGCTGGGTGGCTGGGGTCGCAGCGATGTAGGGGCCACGCGTGCTTCGCCCACCAGACTGTCGCCGCGCCAAGCACTCTCGCCGCGCCAAGCCAAGAAGAGGCGATCACTTCTGACAGGGCGGATATTAAAAGCATGTTAAAAGCATGCAGCGGACGTGGCTGCACGCCGCCGCTCCGTGA
>JAAZNR010000976.1 GCA_012798155.1 Thermogutta sp.
CGACTCCAGGGCGAGTTCGCCTGGGAAGGCGACCTCGAGCTCGCGCCGGGCGAAAACGCCGTCACCGTGGGCGCCGACGCATGGACGCCGATCACGCTAACCCCTATCCTGTTGGGAGAGGCCGTTTGGCGAGAAAAGCCGTGAGTCGGGGGGAGCCGCAGCCGGCCCGGCCGGAAACGAGCAAGGCGCCGCCGCGATACTCGTGAAGAATCAAACGCAAGGTAGGACGGAGCGGTAATCTCCATGCAAGGCCGGATACTCCTTTTTTGCGGTGCGATCCTGGGGGCCTTCGGGGTGGCGCTGGCGGCCATGGGCGACCATCTCGTGCGGGGCGGAGTCGATGCCGTCGCCTACCACGGCTTCGAGACGGCCGTCCGCTATCAAATGTTCCACGCCTTGGCCCTGTTGACCCTCGGCGTTTGGAGCCGACGGCAGCCGTCCCGATGGATCGCCGCCGCCGCGATCCTATTCCTGCTCGGCACGGCGGCATTCAGCGGCGGATTGTACCTGCGGATCGTCTTCCCTCAAATCGATTGGGTATGGATTGTACCAGTCGGTGGGACGCTCCTGATCGTGGGGTGGCTGGTCGCCGCGGCGGCCGCGTTCGCGGGTCGGGCCGGCACGAACCCGGATTCCCCTTGCGGGCCGGCGGATTCCGCTTCCCGCCGGTAAACAACGCCGCCGAGAGGTCCCGGCTCCATCGCCCCGGTACGCCGCAGCGGCGGTCTTACTCGGTCCGTCGCGGAGCCGAAGCCGATTGCCATACAATCTCGGAAGGGCCGCCGGCGGCGGCACAATCGGTGCCTGGACGCCGCTGGCAGTGCCTCCCTCCCGCGGCGCAAACGGCTCGCCGTCAGGCGGCGTGGAGTTCGGTCAATTCCCTCGCCAAGCGCTTTCGGGCGGTGTGCAGGCGGCGCTTGATCGTGCCCACGGGCGAATCGAAGCGACGGCTCATCTCGACCAGCGAGTTGCCCTCGATGTAGAAGGCCACGAGGGTCTCCCGATCCATCGTTCCCAGCCGTTGCAAGCCCTTCCAAACGGCTTGGCGTTGCTCCCGGCGGACGACTTCCGACCACGGCTCGCCGCCTGCGTCGGCCCGGTCGAAACTCTCGAAATTGACGGTTCGTTCCCGCCGCCGCCGGACCAACTGATTGATGGCCAGCCGGTCCGCGATGCGGCGGAGCCAACCGGCGAAGCACCGCTTGTCGTGCAACTGATCGAGCTTGCGGAACGCTTGGATGAAGACGTCCTGGGCGGTTTCCTCGACGTCGCTCTCGTCGCGGAGGCGACGGCGAACGGTGTCCCGCACGTACCGCTCGAACATCTGCACGATGCGGTTCGCCGCGCGGCGGTCGCCCCGCGCGGCGGCGGTGAGCAGCAGCGAGACGAGGTCTTGCGGCTCGTCGTAGTCCGCCGAACGAGGTTCCCCGATCTCTTCTTCAGCAAGACCTTCCGCTTCTTCGGTAAGGCCTTCCGCGAGGCCGCTCGGATCGATTCCGAATTCCTCTAGTTCTTCGATGACCGTAGCCATGACTCCCTCCGTTGTGCGACAACGGACGGAGACCGAGGACCCGTCGGAGAAGGCAAGGAGGGAGAGGCCAGACCCCACCGATCCCAGCCGGACCGTGGGCCTTGGTCGACGTCCCCTGCCGCGTTGATGATCGGGCAGTGTTAACTTCTAGGTGGACGTGACCAAGACCTTGCGGCCTCCGCACGGGCGGCGAACCTGCCCGCCGCGGCCGGCTGCCAAGACAAAGACGGGGATTGCCAACAACCCAAACCGGATTGGGAACCCCCAAAGGAACCCATCCCCTGGATCGGATTCCAGTCACGGAAACGGCGAATCCAATCGGCGCGCAAAGAGAGACCGGCGCGGACAATCTTCGTAACCTTCGTGCAGACTACCGTGACGACATGTTTGCCCACCCGAGCGACCCGAGCGAGAACCACATGCTTAGCCGTCTTCAGCGTCTTCACGAAGGTACGCATGATACACCTCTGCGCGCCAAGGCGCCTCCAAAAGAGTTAAGGACTGAAGCGTGCCGACGGATCAGCAAGACCGCGGCAAGACACCATCCATTATTTCCCCGATCGCCTTGCGGAGCAAGTCCTATTCCGCAAACACCGTCCCTTTTCGTGAAACGGAACCCGCGGTCGGACCGCCCAGAAACAGGCCCCCCGAGTTCTTTCCGCTGCATCTCCGCGATATATCATCACGTATGAACCCAGGCAACGCGCAGCGAAACACACTGTGAGTGGACAACAACGTGCGGCGAAAGGTTCGCGATCCCTTCGCCGGAAGGCGCTCAACTCCTTGCGGATAAGCCGACTCTACGCCGCCGCGCCGCAAGGGAAAACCTTCCACGCAGCCTCTTATATCGTCAATTTTGCCTCTCGATCAAGCAGTCGAATTCGTTCGGCTGAATCTTCACGGCAATCATCCCTCCGGCGGGCAGGCCGAGGCTCTCGCTCCGGACTGCTTGCCCGGCCTCATCGCGATAGACAAGCCGCACGCCTTGCACGGAGCCGCCCCAGAACCTGTCCAGACGGATCTCCGCCTCGACGGCATCCTCGGCGTGGGGCAGCGCGGTGACGCGGACGCCGCCGCCCTCGCGGCTGATTCGGACCCCTTGCGCCGTCGCGACGTCTCCGAAGTCGATGACCTTGCCCGGGGCGTTCATCCTCGCTTGCACCGGGTCTTCGGACCCGCTTTGGGCGGTCCAAGTCAGTTTGGCGTCCTCACCCAC
>JAAZNR010000155.1 GCA_012798155.1 Thermogutta sp.
GGGCAGGAATCTCGCTTGCTCGCGAAGGAGTACCTCGTAGTCCACTTCACCGAAGGCGGGGGCCTGGTGAACGATCCCGGTGCCTGTGTCGATGGTCACAAAGTCGGCTGCGACCACGCGCCAAGCGAGATGCTCGCGCCCGCCGGCCTTCAATCGACCCTGCCGATCTCCCAAGGTTTTCCAGTAGTAGTCGAAGGGCGGCCGGTATCGCTTTCCCACCAGCGATTCGCCGACGAATTCGCCCAAAATCCGGTATTGTTTGCCCAACTTTTGCGCGACGGCATCGAGGAGCGCGGCGGCCACGATGCAATCTCGTTCGTCGCCCTCGAATCGGATACGGCAATACCTGAGGTCGGGTCGCACGGCCGCGAATTGGTTGCCGGGCAGCGTCCACGGCGTCGTCGTCCACACGATCAAATCGACGCCCGCCTCGTCCAGCAACGGAAATCGCACGTAGACGCTGGGATCGGCGACCTGGCGATATCCTTGGCCCACCTCGCCCGACGAGAGGGCGGTGCCGCCTTGCGCCCACCACCAGACGATCTTGTAGCCCTGGTACAGTAGCCCGCGGCGGAACAATTCCTTCAGCGCCCACCACACGCTCTCGACGTAGCTTTGATGATACGTCACGTAGGCATCGTCGAGTCGGATCCAAAACCCCATCCGCTCCGTGAGCTGCTCCCATTCCTTGGTGTAGCGAAACACGCTTTCCAGGCAGCGCTGAATGAAGGGTTCCACTCCGAACCGCTCGATTTCTTGTTTGGAGTGGATGCCCAGTTCTTTGCACACCTCCACTTCGACCGGGAGTCCGTGCGTATCCCAACCCGCGCGCCGCTCGCAGAAGTATCCCCGCATGGTCTTATAACGGGGAAACAAATCCTTGATGGCGCGGGTCAAACAGTGTCCCGGGTGGGGGAGACCGTTGGCGGTGGGCGGCCCCTCGTAGAAGACGAAACGCGGCCCGCCTCGCCGCAGATCGAGGCACCGCCGGTAGATATCCTGCTCTTTCCAAAACTCGCAGATCCGTTCTTCGAGTTTCGGAAACGTCAAGTTCCGATCCACGGGGTCGAACATAGCCCTCGCCGTCTATCCCAAGAAATCTATCCCAAGAATAGAAAAATCTTCATGAAGCCGACGATCCGCCTTTACTGCATGAAGGGGGACGCGAAAAAACGCCCCCGCATTGCGGCGACCGGTTTCGGGCCGGCAATCCTGGGGGAACTTTCCAGACGCCGATCTTGGGGTCGCGCGACTTTTCCCGCCGCCATCGACGGTCAGCGATCGGCTTCACTCAGCTCGCGAAGCAGATCCGCCTCTTGACTCAAAACCCCCAAGACGATCTTTCGCAATTTCGGCTCCGCCGAAGCGGCCGCGGCGATAATCTCCTCCACGACGGCAGGCTCCAGGGCGTCCGGCAAGCACATGTCCGTCACGACCGATAGGCCGAGCACCTTCATGCCCGAATGCACCGCGACGATCACCTCCGGTACGGTGGACATCCCCACCACGTCGGCCCCGATTCCGCGAAGGAATCGGTACTCCGCGCGGGTCTCCAAATTCGGCCCGGTGACCGCCACATATACTCCGCGATGCGCCGTGAAGTCTTCCCGCCGGGCGACGGCCAAGGCACGTCCGATGAGGTCCGGATCGTACGGCCGCGACATATCCGGAAAGCGAGGTCCCAGGGAATCGTCGTTGGGGCCGATGAGCGGGTTGCCGTTCATCAGATTGATATGATCGTCGATGACCACGATGTCGCCGCGCTGATAATGCGGATTCATCCCGCCGCAGGCATTGGAGACGATCAGCAACCGCGCTCCCATCGCCCGCATGACCCGCACGGGAAACGTGATCTGCTGATAACCGTAGCCCTCGTAGGCGTGGAAACGGCCTTCCATGGCGACGACCGGCACGCCGGCCAAGGTGCCGCAAACCAATTGCCCGGCATGGCTGACCGTCGTGGACCGGGGAAAATGCGGGATCGCTTCGTACGGGATGGCGACGGTCGATTCGATCTCGCCCGCCACGCTGCCAAGACCGGTTCCCAGAATAATCCCCGCGTGCGCCGTCTCCGTCCACTGCGCTCGAATCACCGCCGCCGCGGCTTGAATCTCCTGAGCAATCTGACTCATTTCCGTTTCCCTTTCCATTCCTCCCCCTCCGGGATTTTCCTCTTCCCAACCGATCTCCCCAAACGGAGCGTCCGCTCGGCCGAACCGCGATTTCA
>JAAZNR010000977.1 GCA_012798155.1 Thermogutta sp.
AGCGGGCCGAGGCGACCAAGGCTCTCCGCGAAATGATTTCGTCCGGCAAGCTGAGCAAGGCGGTGGCGGTGGCCCGGCAAGGGTCCGAGCCGGAAACGATCTTGATCGAGCAACCCGGCCCGATTGCCTATGCCGAGACGACGACGTTGATGAAGGTTTTCGACGAGGACGCCAATCGCTGCGTGCTGCTGACGACCGACGAGAGGCCGGTGCAAACCAAGCGGATCGTCACCACGCTGGGGCGACGGTACGCGACGGGCTGCAAAGGGGACGCCGAACGCATCATCGCGAAGCACCACGCGATGCAACGTCTGCTGGCCTTGGAGGACGCGCCCGTCCGGGTCCCGTTCGCCGAACGCCTGGCTGAAGCGTTCGATCACCAGAGGGTCGAGTCCCGGCGGGCGTTCCCGCACGTGATCGCGACGGTCATGGCATCGACATTGCTGCACCAACGGCAGCGACAGCGAGACGCCGACGGCTTCATACTCGCGGCGGCCGACGACTACCAACTGGCTCGACATCTGCTGGGCGGCGCCATGCGGCGGGCCTTGGGCGGCGGAGTATCGGAGGGTGCGAGCCGACTGCTGGACCGGATGCTCGAATGGTTCGGCGCCCAAGGCGAGTTCACGACGCGGGACGCCCAGAGAAAGGAGATCGGCGCCCGGTCGGCGGTCTATGGCTGGATCGGCGAGTTGCTCCACGCCGGATTGATCGAGCTGATCGAGGAATCGCGGGGACGCCAACCCGCCCGATACAAGCTACCCGAGCGAGGGGTCGATGCGAAATCGGTCAATCCCCTGCCCGCCGTAGAAAATGTTTTTCGGTAATCCCCCGTGGACACGTGGACACAAGCGAGAAATGCGTTGAAAAAGCGGGTTTTTGTGTCCAGAGGCCGTTTTGGACGCAAATGGACACAACGGACACAAAGGCCCATAGGGGGGCGAGCGGCGGTTTGCGTCCATGCGTCCATTTGTGTCCAAAAACGCGAATGGACGCATAAGTGCTTGTGGAATAAGGACTTACGGTTTGCGTCCATGCGTCCACGCGGAAGCACGGAGAAAGAAAATGCTGAACCTTGAGGCCATCTTTGGCGACCCCCGCGACGAGGGGATGCTACTGCGAAAGGCCCCCGATCCGGTTGGCCCTGATGCGGTGGCAACGCCGCCGGACGCCTTGGCGGACTGGGCTGACGTTCCCGACCACCTGCCCGCCACTGCCGAGACTTCGGGGGCGTGCCATACCTGCTGGTCGCCCCTCGCCTGGTCGCATGAGGGCGAACGGGTCTGCCCGGCCTGCCGAGGGCTGCCGCCGCACTGGGGGGCCGCCTGCCGACCCCGGCCCGTCGCCCCCGACGTGGTGGAGGAGATTCGGCGGATCGAGCACGCCGCCTTGGCCCAAGGGTGGAGCCGCGATGAGCTATGGCAAAACGCGGGCTGGATCGGGCGACTGGGTTTGGCCGGCGTCATGCCCACAGGATCGAAGGTTGTCGGCATCGCCCCTGGCGAAATCGCGTTTCGGACCGCCACGGGGGGCGTGATGCGTTTTCGGCGAGCAAATGGAGTTTCGACGTGAGGATGCCGTTTGGACGCTATCGCGGTTTGCCTTTGTCGAGCGTGCCGGAATCGTATCTGTGCTGGCTTTTGGACAACGCCGACTTGTCGCCGACCCTGGAGCGGGCGGTTAGCGAACGGCTCGGGATCGAGGACTTGAAACGCGAACGTCGCCAGCTGGAGGCCGAATGCCAAGCGTTGGCGTACGAGAGGGCGCGACTTGCGGCGGGCAAAGCGAACGTGCGGCCCAAGATCGACGACGCCCTGATCGGCCGATGGTATCGTGAGCTGGCCAAGCGTTTTCACCCCGATCACGGTGGTTCGCATGAGGGCATGAAGGCCGTGAACGAGGCCCGCGACCTGCTTTTGGAAATTGTCAACGGAGGGTGACAAAACAACCGTCGCGTGGTGCGGCGGTCCGTTTAATCGGTCGAGAAACGGGGTTTACGCCATGAGAAAACGTCGAAAATCGTTGGAGCGGGAGGCGTTGCGGACTGCTGCCGATCTTGCAGCCGCCGGATCGCGGACGGCAGCACGCTGGCTGGCCGAAGTGGAGAGCGGCGAACGTCCGGCGTCGCTGGCGGGATTGATCGCCTGCGAGTGGCAGAGCGTCGCACCACGCCTAGCGGCGATGATCGAGACGATGACCGACGAGGACGCGCTGGCGACGTTGCACGGTCCGATCCGAGAGATCATCCGAAGGCGAACGAGCAAGGAGGCGACGCGGTGACCAAGCCTGATCGCGGCGATGGACGCGACGGTAAGGGTCGATTCGTGAATCGGCCTGGTCCGGGTAGGCCGCGACGGCAAACCGAGGTGACCTACCTGGCGGCCGTTCGCGACGTGGTGCCGGTTGAGATATGGCGGGAAATCGTCAATCAAGCGGTCGCCGAGGCGTTGGCCGGAAATCGCCACGCTCGCGAGTGGTTGAGCGAGCTTCTTGTCGGCAAGGACCCACCAACGTTGA
>JAAZNR010000156.1 GCA_012798155.1 Thermogutta sp.
CAGCGAGCCGAGACAGGTCATGGCCTCCAGGGCCAGCACGCCCGCCAGAGAGGTCACGCTGGGAGGCGGCAGCGGGGGGTCGTCCGGCGGTGCGGCCCCTTTGGAAGCCTGTTTCGCGCGAAGCTCCTCCCTTTCCCTCTCCACCTGGGCCTTCCAATCCTCATCCACGATGATCTTTTTGTCGCCGGGCTTGGGCTGATCGTCGGCACGCTGCGTGGGTTCGAATGCGAGTTCGTCGGCCATGATTCCGCCTCCTCGTGACATGAAATCTCAAGACGAGTTCAACGGCTCATCATGCAAACGTTCCGATTCAACCCGATTATAACTGGACTTTTGCAAATTGTGGTGACGAGTTCTCGTCCGCCTTGGAAGAGGGTTATGGTGAGGGCAATTAGGCGCGAAAACGGCTTGCCGTGGTTGCCTCACTTCACCAACCCCTTACCCACTGTCCCTCTCCCAGAGGGAGATGGGAGCAGTTTGCAAAAGTCCAGTTATAACTTCCGAGGAAAGCCTCGTCGTCGTCGCGTGCGGCGGGCCGGACATGCTCCAATCGCCGCCCAAGGCGGGACGCGCCCCCCCGCGCCCGCAAGTCCCGGCATTTCCGCGATCTGGAGCAACGCAACCGGCTCGATATCCGCTAATTGCTATCGGTGGAAAACCGCCCCCGTGGTACAATTCGGGAGGCCTGCAGGGGACGGCGGCATGAGGAATTGCGGCCGAACTCTATTCCCGCAACCGCCCGACAACGAGGGAATCAGGGAGGATCGACGATGCCTTGGGTGACGACACACCGCGGACTCCGGCGGAGCTACGGCAGTGCAATGGGGCGCATGGCGAAGCTGGTCGTGTGGGTGCCGGCGGCGGTTTTGACGTGCCTATCAGCCCAGGCCCAGCAATACGGGGCGACCGGCGGCATGCCGGCGGCGGGCGGCGGCCCTTCGGCATACGTCCAACCCTCCGGCGTCCCCGTTGCGGGAGCCGAGGCGGTCGCGCCGGGCCTGGCGGCGGCTCCGCAACCCACGCTCTTGCCGCCGCCCTTCGTCCTCTCGCCGGCCGAGCAGTCGCAACTGGAACGCGTGCTGAAGGCCTGGGAGGAACGGAGCGCCGCGATCAAGACGTTCGAGTGCGATTTCACCCGCTGGGAGTTCGACCCGGTCGCCGGATCGCCCAACGAACCCGCTCGGATCAGCCGCGGCAAGATTCTCTACGCGGCGCCGGACAAGGGCCTGTTCCGCGTCGATGAGGAGGTCCGCGAGGGGCGATTCCAACCCGCCGTCTTGCCCGAGCGCTGGCTCTGCGACGGGCGGTCGATCTACGAGTACCGCTTCGAGACCAAGCAGGTCGTGGAGACGGTTTTGCCGCCGGAACTCCGCGGCAAGGCGATCACGGAGGGTCCGTTGCCGTTCTTGTTCGGGGCGAGCGCCGAGTCGCTGCTTCGCCGGTATTACATGCGGGTCATCACGCCCAGCAACGTGCAGAACGAGATCTGGCTGGAGGCCCATCCCAAGTATCAGCAGGAGGCCGCCAATTTTCTGAAGGCCGAATTGATTCTCAAGCTGCCGACAATGGAGGTCTTCGCGCTCCAGCTCTTCTACCCCAGCGCCCATCCCAGCACGCAGGCTCGCAAGGTCTATCAATTCGAACGGCTGAAGGTCAACGCCGTGGATCCGCTTCGGATTTTCAAGGAGGATCCGTTCAAGCCGAACCTGCCGGATCGTAGCTGGTCGCAGACGGTCGAGTCCTCGGGAACGGCTCCGAACGGGGCGGCCGCTCCCAGCATCGGCGCGCGCCCCATGCCGCAATTGCCGCGCTGACCGCGTGAACCATCGTGCTGAACGCGTAGTGCTTTGTCACAGTTAGATTTTGGGATCAGCCGACGCGCGACTTCGTGCGCATGTCCCGGCGGATTCCCTAAAAACGGCCTAATCGCCGATCCCCATTTTTGTCTGTGGCAAAGCAGTAGGACGTCGGCCCAAGCATCACGAACGGTTGCGGACCGTCCCCGTCATCAATCTCCGTCATCAATCCCCGTTGTCAATCCCCGTTATCAATCGCCGTCATCAAGATTACGAGCGGCTTCGGTCGCCGGCGGCGGAGCTTTCCGCCGTTTCTCCCGCGGGCACGACCTCGAACGGGACGGCGGGCAAAATGCCGACGAACACCTTGACGCTTTGATTGGAGTTCGGCCGCTTCTGCTCCGAGAAGAGCTGCAAGATCAGGTTCCCCTTCAGCCCCGGCGTCAGTTCGGCGGCGGCTTGGACCGGCACTAAGATGCGGTCTTGCGAGACGGAGACCTTCCCCAAAGAGACGCCTTCGGCGGGTTCGAGCAACTCCCACTGGAGCGCTGCGATGTTGATACCGCGGGCGAAGCGAGGGAGCCAAAAGCGAACGGCCGCGGCGCCGCCGACCGGCAATTGGATGGGCAGCTCATTCGCGGGCGTCAAGGCCGGAGTGAACCGCGATCGGCCGCCGACGGAGACCGTCCACGGGTCGGCCGTCACCAGGTGGCGATAGAAAAACGCCTGCATCGAATCGTCCGCCGCGGCGGCCTGCCGCACCACGGGACTGCCGGCGATCTCGGCTTCTCCCAGCAGGCGAGGCCGGAGCAGGCCGGGCGAGTGGGAAGGCGGAACGGTGAGGGTCATTCGCACACGCTCTTGGCCGGCGGGAATCCGGTTGCCGGACAGCCGCAAATCGTCGCCCGCCCCCGCGATCCTCAGCCGGATTTCGCCGTCGAAACCGTCCTTGCGGAGCGCGTAGACGTCCACCGGGACGGTGGTCCCCGGCTGGGCGTTGAGGCAGGAGGGCACGACTCGCAATTGGAAGTCGGGCAGCGGCCGGCTGATCCGCAGGCGATAGATGTACTCTTTTCCGCCGCCTTGCTGCATGTCCCGAACTTCGACGCGGTACTCTCCGTCTTGCGGCAGGACTGCGCGGACGTAGGAATCCGCGTGGTGCGTCAACCAGCCGACGCCCTTGTCCTCCCAATCGTCGCCCATCGCGACCTGCTCACCGTCCGGGGCGAGAAGACGGATCAGCGAATCGACGGGCGATCCGAGTCGCCGGGCCGTGACCTCCAGCACGATCTCCTCGCCCTTCTTCCCCGTGAAGG
>JAAZNR010000978.1 GCA_012798155.1 Thermogutta sp.
GAGCCGATGAGGGCCGTGCGAAAACGACGTTCTTTCTCGGCTCCGATCACCGCCGGTGCGGTCCACGACATGGCTCCCACTCCGATAGCTTGCATGGCTTTGCGTCGCGAAAGTTCCACGATCTGGTCTCCCGTACTCATGGCTTGATAACGAACAACTTGCATTTCGGCCGGACATGCCGCCTTTGCAATCCGTGTTGCGATCTCCCGCCCGTCGATACCTGATCGATCCTCTAGGATGCTGCCGGATTGATCCTCTCGGATGATCCCGGGCTGATTCTCCAGGATGACGCCGGACTGATTCTTGAGAATAGTGTGACGGTTCGATCAGGCGTTTGCAACCCAAAGGGAGGCGTTTGCAACCCAAAGGGAATTGACCCCAAGCAGAGGGCAGGTACAGGCCGCTCGAAGTCCCTCTCGCCTCGCGTTGAATTCGCCTCTTCGAGAGGATAAACTTTGAGGGCAGTTGAGAGAGTTCGCTGACAAGCAGCCCCCAGTCGCTGGTCTTGGGAGGAGCGGCGGGGGCGTTGCGATCGACTTCCGGGCGAGTTCGTTGCGTCGCAGAGCGGCCTTGGCGGCAAGAGAGGAGTAAATACCTATGCGGTCGGGATTGAAAGCGAATTCAGGGCGTTGGAATCGCATCTTTGCGATCACGGCGGCGGTCGTGCTGGGGGCCTCGTGGCCGCTCGCGGCGGCCGAAGCGGCGAGTGCCGCCGAAGATTCTGCCAGCATCGTCTGGATCGAGGCGGAGCACTTCCAACAGCCGGGCGGTTGGGTCAACGATGCCCAATTCGTCGATCAGATGGGATCGCCCTTCCTCCTTGCGATCGGCTTAGAAGGCCCGGTGGCGGATGCCGTGACGACGGTCTCGATACCGAGGACCGGCAAGTACCGCCTGTGGGTTCGCTGCCGCGATTGGGTGCCCGAGTTCAGCCCCGGAAGGTTTCAGGTCGTCTTGGGCGGCAAATCCCCCGAAAAGGTATTCGGGGCGTCGAAATCGGGAGAGTGGACTTGGGAAGACGGAGGCGAGTTCGACCTGCCTGCCGGGACTTTGGAGATTCGGCTCCATGATTTGACCGGTCACTACGGACGGTGCGACGCGATCGTCCTAACAACAGATACGGAACTCCGACTGCCGGATGACCCGGCCAAGATCGCCGTCTTGCGCGAGCGCTACGGCGGCGTCAGCCGCGAAATCCGAGACATGGGGCCTTACGACACGGTCGTGGTGGGCGGCGGCTTGGCCGGCACGTTTGCCGCCGTGGCCTCGGCCCGGATGGGTTGCCGAACCGCCCTCCTGCAAAATCGCCCCGTTCTGGGCGGAAACTCCAGCACGGAAATCCTCGTCAATCCGGAGGGCGATACCACACGGGAACCGCTGGACCCCGGCGAGGGCGGAATCATCGAGGAAGTTCGCGGCGATGTCTTCGGATATTCGGAGCGATTGCTGAAGTTGGTGCAAAATCAACCTCGTTTGGACCTGTTCTTGAATACGCACGCCAAGGGCGTGGAATTGGCGGAGCCGAACAAGATCAAAGCGGTGCGGGCTTTGGATGTGAACAGCGGGCAGCGATACCGGTTCCTGGGAACCACCTTCATCGATTGCACGGGCGACGGCTCGATCGGTGTTTGGGCGGGCGCGGAATACCGCCACGGCCGGGAACCGCGGTCGATGTACGGCGAAACGCGGGCGCCCGAGGTGGGCGATCTCAACAAGGGGAC
>JAAZNR010000157.1 GCA_012798155.1 Thermogutta sp.
CTCGCCGCGGCCGTGCAAAGCCTTGCCGACGCGAATTGGTCGGCCGCGGTGGAGCATCAGGATCGGGCCGTCGAAACGTTGGAGCAATTGCTGACGCGCCTGCGCCGCGCCTCGGGGCTGCTGGAAGGAAACGAACCTGCCCAACGCAACGCTGTATTGGAAAAACTAGCCGCCAGACAGGAGGAGTTGCGCCGGCGAACGGAATTGGAAGCCGCCGATCCGGCGACTGCGAACCGTCTGGTGGAGGAGCAACTGGGCATCCGGAAAGACTTGGAGAGAATCAGCGCGAACCTCGCCGATGCGGCGAGGTCCCCTCTGGAGCGAGCTGCTGACGCCGCCGGCAGAGCCGCCGAGCAACTATTTCAAGAGAATGCCGCGGAGGCAACGCAATACCAGGATCAAGTCCTCGCGAACATCGCGGAGGCATTGTCGCAGACCGCCGGCGACACGGCCGGGGAGACGCCGCAGTCCGCCGCCGCGTCGCAACGCGACCCAATCGCAGATCTGGAAGAGACGGCCGAAGCGTTGCGGTTGGCGCGGGAGAAGCAGAACCAGGCTTCGGAGTCGGCGCGGGCGAGCCGCATCTCCGAGGCGGCGGAACTGGAGCGACAAATCGCAAGCGACGTGGCGTCCATTCCCGAGGGGCGCGAATTGCCGGAGCACGTCCGATCGGCGGTCGAAGAGGCGGCGCAAAAGGTCGGCGCGGCGGCGGAAACTCTCAGTCGGCCGGATCCCGAGAGTGCGTCGCGACCCGCCGTCGAGACGGCCTCGGCTGATCCTGCCGGGCAACGAGAACCTGGGGACGCCTCGCAGGGTCGCACCGCTCCTTCCTCGAAGGCGGATCCTTCCTCGAAATCGGACGACGGCGTCGCATCGCCCGCCGCTGCGGCCCAATCATCCGGCGCCGCGCCCGATCCGTCCGCTGCTGCGGCGGCAACGCGGTCGGCGGAACAGGCCCTGGAAAAGGCACTTTCCGTGGTGGAGACCGAGTTGGCGGACCTCACGCGTCAACGCGCGGCAAGCGAGGTCGTGGCGGCGGCACGGGAGGCCTTCCGCACGGCCGCGAACGGCAGCGATTCCGCGCCCTGGTTCGAGCAAGCGAGGCAATCGGCGCAAAAGCTTGCCGAGCTTACGTCGCGCCAATTGCAGGAGGCTCGGAATGCGGCGGAGGCGGTGGAGGGACATTTGAACGCCGATTCGATCGCGTCCTCCGAAGCCTTGAAGCGGCTGGAAGAGGCCCGGTCGGGTCTGCCGGAGGCCGCCGCCGAGAACGTGCAAGAGGCCATCCGGCGGAGGGAGGAGGCCGCGCGCCAACAGCTTGCACAAAGTCGGCAAGCCGCGCGGTCGTTGGTCGCGAAGGCGATTCCCGTGACGCCCCAAGCCACCGAGGCCTTGCATCGAGCGGAGTCCGCCGCTGCATCGGGAATGCGGCCGGAATCCGCATCCGCCGTCGCCGCTCAGGAGGCGTCCCGGGCGAACTTCCTGGATGCGGCCGCCGCCATTGCCGCTCGCGAGGCGCAATTGGAGCAGGCGCTGGAGGCGGCGAACCGCTTGCCGAGCTTGCTGACGCCGGAGACGATGACCGCCCAAGCCGCACATCCGAACGCGGCGAATGATACAACGCCGGCGGCAGAAGTGGAGCCGGTCTCGGCGGCCTTGCAGGCCCTTCAAGAGCTGGCCGCGGCGGCCGCCAATCCGCCGCCGGCCTGGGATTCGTCGTCCCCGATCAGCGCCACGTCGCGGATGCCTTCCGGCGACGGCTCGTCCCCGCCTTCGCCTTCCACGCCCGCGGCTGTGCAGGCCGCGAACCGTTTCGACGGCACGTCGCCTAGTAATCGGGATGCCGGTCGGCTGCCGGTCTCGCAAGCGGCTGCCGCGCAAGGGCCGAGCGGCGGCCAATCCGGCCCCGCGAACCCTTCCCAGCCGGAAAGC
>JAAZNR010000158.1 GCA_012798155.1 Thermogutta sp.
CTATCCCCGAGCCATCACCGCCTATCGTGCCGATATTCACCTGCCAAGTCGATTCGGCAATCTGGTTCGGGCAAGGTGGATCGAGGAATTGACCGGCGCCAAGCCGCTCGACATCAGCCGGAGGCCCGCGAACGGCACTCAACCCGCGAAAGAATCAGCGGAAGAATCTAGAGAAAACCCACCCCCGCAGAAGGAGGAGCCGAGCGACTCGTCGCCGACGGATTGATGGAAACCTTGAGGACTTCTTACGGGTGCAGCATGGGCTGTTGGAATCGGTATGTGTTTGGATCGGCAATCGTTCGCTCGCGTCCGCGTGCTAGCCGATTCCGGATTCTGATTCCCCGGCGAGGAGTTCCCCGGCGAGAAGACGGTTCTCCGCCCGGCTCCCTTGCCTCGGAAACAGAATCGGGGTGATTGAGAAAACTCCAGCCGGCCGCTATACTTCAAGTTTCAGCCCTCCCAGGTAATGTCCCGTGCCGGCAGCAGGCGCCTGTACGCCGTGCTGATGCCACGTTGGATTGCCTGAGAATCACCCCTTGAGAGGGTACCCTTCGGAATTGCGCCAATTTCGATCACGCCCGATATTTCCGGAGCCTTTGCCATGAAAGACGGCATTCACCCGAACTATGTCGAGACCAAGGTCACTTGCGGTTGCGGGAACACGTTCGTCACTCGCAGCACGAAGCCGGAGCTGAAGATCGACATCTGCAACGCTTGCCACCCCTTTTTCACCGGCAAGCTTAAATATGTTGACACTACGGGCCGGATCGAGAAATTCCGCAACCGATTCGCAGGCGGTTATTCGAGCGTGACGAAGGGCCGCAAGAAGTCCCAACAACAGGATTCGCAAGACGCCGGTTGATCGCCCCATGCCAGGAAGTCTTGACGAGCCTGAGCTTTTTTCTCGAAGTTTCCTCTTGGAATATACTTGCGTGATCCGTTCCCGGCTCTCTACGGTGTATGCGGCCGCCCGATGCCGTTCCGAGCGGTCGGCGGCCGTGTGATATTCCCATGCGCAAACAACTGGACGAAAAGCTCGCCCGGTTCGAGGAGTTGGAGCGGAGCCTTCACGATCCCGAAGTGCTCGCCAACCCCTCTCGGATGTCCGCCATCCTTCGCGAGCACGGATCGCTCGCCAAATTGGCGACCCGCTACCGCCGTTTCCGGCAGATCTCCCGGCAAATCCTGGAGGCCCGCGAGCTGGCCGAAGAGTCTTCCGACCCGGAACTTCGCGAGCTGGCGGAATCCGAATTGGAGGAACTTCGCCGCGAACGCGAAGAGTTGTGGGATGATTTGCTGGCCCTGACCGTGGGCGGCGAGGACGCGGAACGGACTCGCTGCATCATGGAAATTCGCGCCGGTACGGGCGGCGAAGAGGCCGCCCTTTTCGCCCGCGATCTCTTCGAGATGTACCGCCGTTATGCCGAGCTGAAAGGCTGGAAACTCGAAATCTTGGAGTTGAATCCCACGGAATTGGGCGGCTTCAAAGAGGTTTCGTTCGGGCTGGAGGGCGAGGAGGTCTTTCGCCGCATGCAATACGAGAGCGGCGGTCACCGCGTCCAAAGGGTGCCCGAAACGGAAGCCAAAGGTCGAATCCACACGTCCTTGGCCACTGTGGCGGTGCTCCGCGAACCGGACGACGTCGAAATCGAATTGAAGCCCGAGGACTACCGCCGCGACACCTTCCACGCCAGCGGCCCCGGCGGCCAGCACGTCAACAAAACCTCGTCGGCGATTCGTCTGACGCACTACGAGACCGGGATTGTGGTGCAGTGCCAAGATGAAAAAAGCCAGCACAAGAACCTCGCCAAGGCGTTGCGGGTCTTGAAAAGCCGCATTTACGAACACTATCAGCGGGCGAAAGATGAACAGCGGGCGGAAGAGCGGCGGACGCTGATCGGTTCCGGAGACCGCAGTCAAAAAATCCGCACCTACAATTTCCCCGAAAACCGCGTCACGGATCACCGCATCAACCTCACGCTATACCAGTTGAGCAACATACTGGCGGGCAACCTGGATCCCCTGATTGAAGCCATCCTGGACCACGAACGGGCGGAACTCCGCAGTACGTTCGGCCAACTCGATTGAAACAGCCGACTGCTCATGGGGACAAAACCGCGGGCGGATTCCCTGCCAATCATCCGCCGGCAGGGTTCAGGCCGGGAGTAACCGTTCACGGGGACTATGCGAGTTCCCCCGGCGAGGCCCGCGAAAATGGGACTATTCCCTTCCGGCGCGAAGGGGCCGGGTGCGTTTCTAGGCCTGCAACGAGCCGGACGACCTGCCTGCCGCCGGCCCGTGAACGGCTACGGCCGGGATTTCATCGCAAAGGTACCCGATCCATGCCCGAAACTGAAGTTTGGACGATCGGGCGACTCCTGGCATGGACGACCGAATACCTTGGGCGACACGGCTCGGAGTCCCCCCGCCTCGACGCCGAAGTCCTGCTGGCGGCGGCAAGGGGATGCCGCCGCATCGATCTCTACGCGGCCTTCGAAGAAATCGCCCCCGACGAGGTCCGTGCCAAGTTTCGGTCGCTAGTCCGTGAACGGGCGGAGGGCACGCCGGTGGCCTATTTGGTAGGCCGGCGGGAATTCTTCTCACTCAATTTTCAGGTCACGCCCGCCGTTTTGATCCCCCGACCGGAGACGGAAGACTTGGTCGTTCGCCTGCTGGACCTCGCCAAGGAATTCGCATCGGAATCCCGCTTGCGAGTCTGCGACGTCGGCACGGGGAGCGGCATTCTGGCCATTTGCGCCGCCAAGCATCTGCCGCAGGCGGAAATCACGGCCGTGGACATCAGTGAGGAGGCTCTCCGAGTCGCCCAAGACAATGCCCGGCGACTAGGCTTTTCGGAGCGTATACGGTTCGTGCAAAGCGACCTTTTGGAGTCCCTTTCCCCGCAGGATTCGTTCCATCTCATCTGCTCCAATCCGCCGTACGTC
>JAAZNR010000979.1 GCA_012798155.1 Thermogutta sp.
CGATCTCGAAGCCTCCGGCCGCGAGCCTGGATTACTAGGGGTCACGCCCTAAGGAAACGGTCAGCAGTCTACGCGGTCGATATACCACGATTCCGAAAGTCGTGAATACCCGCTATTCGCGAAAATTCGCGTGCATTCGCGGATTTCAGTCCCGCTTAAGATTCACGCATACGGATCCTATACGTATAGCTTCAAGGACAACATAGCAGGAGAGTTATGGCGTCGCTCACCCTCGAGATTCTCCATGAGTGTGACGCTTGCCTGGTGGTGAACAAGCCCGCCGGCATCCTCACCCAGGGTCCGCCGCACGTTCCGGCCCTGGATAAGGAGGTTCGAGCCTACCTTGCCGAGGCCAAGAAAGGCGTCAAGACGGTTTACCTGGGCGTTCCCCATCGCCTGGATCGTCCCGTGACGGGGGCCATCGTTTTTACCCGCCATGCCCGCGCCACACGACGCATCACCGAGCAATTCCAAGGGCGAATGGTTCGCAAAATCTATTGGGCATGCGTGGAGGGCCGCCTGAAACCGGCTCAAGGCGTGCTGCGAGACTTCCTCCGAAAGGTGCCCGACGAGCCGCGTGCCGAAATCGTTCCGCCCGATCATCCCGATGCCCTACCGGCAATCCTGAACTACCGCGTGATCGGCCGGACGGCTTGGGGGGACGCCTTGGAGATCGAGCTTGAGACGGGCCGTATGCACCAGATTCGGTTGCAACTCGGCTCGCGCGGTCACCCGGTCCTGGGCGACTTCACCTACGGCAGCGCCACCGACCTGACTGACGGCACTGCGGACCCGCGACTCAGACCGATCGCCCTCCACGCCCGGTCGCTCTCGTATCTGCAACCGATGACGTTTGAGCCGATTCAAGTGACGGCCCCGCTTCCCCAGGCGTGGGAACGCGCCGATCTGGCGGCGGCCTTCGCCGACCTCTCGTAGGGACCGGCGTCATTGCGTATCATCAAGGCTGGAAGGATTCTTCGCGGGGCCGATATTCGCCGGTCTCGCGTCTGAGAGCCGCCCACGGGTCGAATCATCGCGACATGATTGTAATCATCGACAATTACGACTCTTTTACTTATAATTTGGTCCAGCGTTTGGGCGAGATCGACCCCTCGCCGGCCATGACCGTGTACCGAAACGACGCCGTCAGCGTGGACGAGGTCGAAGCCGCGTGCCCGGATCGTTTGATCGTCTCGCCCGGACCGTGCACTCCCAGCGAGGCCGGCATCTCCGTCGAGTGCATTCGGCGGTTCAGCGGCCGCATCCCCATCCTGGGCGTCTGCTTGGGCCATCAGGCCATCGGGCAGGCCTTTGGGGCCAAGATCGTCCGCGCCCCGCGATTGATGCACGGGAAGACGGATCAAATCCACCACGACGGCCAAGTGCCGTTCGTGGGGTTGGACAACCCCTTCACGGCCACGCGGTATCACAGCCTGGTCATCGCCCCGGAAACGCTGAGCGACGAATTCGTCGTATCCGCATGGTCGAACCTCCCGAACGGCGATCGCGAAATCATGGCGATTCGGCATCGCAAGTGGCCGATCTTCGGTCTACAATTCCACCCGGAAAGCTTCCTCACGGAGTGCGGCAGCCACATTCTGCGGCAGTTCCTCGAGGTCGGCTGACTCTGCGCCGCGGTAAACCCAGGCCGGCGGGAGGGGCCGAAGACGATTACCGATTCCCAACAACAATGCCGAACCCAGGCATTTCCTTATGCGCGTAACAAGAGCCTATGCGCGTAGCAAGACCCCAGGGACAATCTCTCGATCTTCCGCGACCTGCAAGGGCCGGTTCCGCGTCGCGCGGCGCCGACCAACGTCGCATTGCGAGCGATGCCGCCGGGCGTGCCGCGCGAACGACGGCCGCCTTGGCCGGGCTGGGCGCCGCCTTGCTGTGGGCCGCCCATCCGCCCTTGCAATGGGCACCCCTCGCCTGGATCGCCCTTTGGCCCTGGTTCGGCCTC
>JAAZNR010000980.1 GCA_012798155.1 Thermogutta sp.
AATCGCGGGCACGTTCTCCACCTCGGGCTGACGCCCGAGGCTCGCGCTCGCGCGTTGCGCAACAGGTTTTCGTTTTGCACAAGTCCCGCGAGCCACCAGCGTAAGCTGGTGGTGGAATCGCCGCGAAGCGATCCGGCTGGGGGCTCCGCTCCGCTCCGACCCCAGCCACCCGGACAACCCCGGCCACCCGGCCGACCCCGGCCACCCGGCCGACCCCAGCTACCCGGCCGACCCCAGCCACCCGGCCGGCGGGGGAAGCACTGCGTGAAGGTTGCAATCTTGGGTAGCGCTTCACCGCTAGCTCACGCTAGCAGCTCGCGCTCGCGCGTTGCGCAGCACCTTTGCGTTTTGCATCGGTTCCATGAGCCGCCGGCGTAAGCCGGCGGTGTTATCGCCCCGGAACACGAGCCGCCGGCGCAAGCCGGGGGGTGGAGAAAAGCACAATCCGAGCGGGGGACAACTCGCACGAAGGTCGGCCGGCGATTCATTCCGAGCGGAGGCGATTCTGCGCGTCGACCTTGACGACCTTGGGCCGATGGGACCGGGCTTCGTCATCCGGCATGGAGGCATAAGAAAGGATGATGACGAGATCGCCCTTGCAGCCCAGCCGGGCGGCGGCCCCGTTCAGTATGATCGCGCCGGAGCCGGCCTGGGCCTCGATGACGTACGTCACCAGCCGGGCCCCGTTGTTGATGTTAAGAACGTGCACTTGTTCGCCCGGCAGGAGATCGGCCGCTTCCATCAGCAGCCGATCGATGGTGATGCTGCCTTCGTAGTCCAGCTCGGTCCCCGTCAGAACGGCCCGATGGATCTTCGATTTCAGCATGTACCGCTGCATGTCGAACCCCCTTGCCGGAAGATCAAGCACACCGGGAGTTAAGGGAAGACAGCCTCCGTCCGCTCGTTCCCGGTCCGGCAACCAGCAGCACTCGAGCCGGGAAGGAGAGGCCGATCGCAACCGGCCTCATCTATGATTCTAGGTCGAACGCCGCCGGCCAAGAAGGTCTCGGTCGGTCGTCGAGCCGCTTAGCCTTGCCGGAGAGCGGAGATTTTTTGCCGAATCCACTCGCACACGCCCGCCGGATCGTCCGTCCCGATCCAATAGACGCGCCGCCGGGTTTGAATTCGTACACAACGATAGCCCCAAACGTTCATGATCGTCCCCTTGGAGGGGCTATAGTGCAGCCCCCAGCCGTCCGCGAACCGGGTCCGGGCCGGTTCCGCCGACACGATGTCGCCGTAGCGGATCCTCGTGCCCCACAGCGGGATGGGACCGAACCGAATCGCCAGGGCCTCGCCCTCGTCGCGGATGGTGAGGGAGCAAAAAGTCAGAACTACCGCGGCCATCACGCCCGTGGGGACCACATAGACCCACCACGGCAGGGCGGGGCCTGGCGCGATCGCCTCCATGACCGCCGCCACCAGGCCGGGAAACGGGATCAAGAGGTACCACATCCCCCATTGCGTCTGCGAGTAGGTCATACCCCTCTCCAGGCGGAAGAATGGAACGTGCTTACCCCTACAAGGTTAATAGTCTGTACCCATTAGAGCCGATACCGCCCCAGACCACAATCTTTGGGGGGGTGACAGCCCGTTCGCCGTGTGGTCCAATGAGAGGTTCCTCTCAAAGAAGCTACACATCGTGATGCTTGCGATTAGAATTGAGGGAAAGAGCTGATTCACCGTCACATGGGGCGGCGGCCGGACTGCGGCGTCGCCGCCGTACCACAACCCGCCGGTACCGCATCGGCCCAATCGGAGGGTCGAGAAACCAGCCCTGACCTACGCTTTTCCGAGATTGCGGAAAATACCGCCTGCAACCGCAATGCCGTATTTTCCGGCGCGGGAAAGCCGAAAGATATTAAAGGCGTTATCTTGCCTCACCTCAATCCGCCGCCCGGGTTGAGCCGCAACAATGGGAAAAACAGGTCGTTGAGCGGTGTGTTCGTGCCGGTTGGTCCCTCGTTCCCGGAGTGTGACGGCGGGCAGCCTTGTGCTCGACAACGAAAGGGCTTCACGGAGGCGGCGAAGGGGAGGCGTTTGCGCTGAGACGTTTCGAGCCTCGGAAGGGATTCCGGGTTTCGAAAACGTGCCGATCAGCATGATCCGGTAGGACAGGAGGTCCGCATGAAATCGACAGGCCAGGGTAGTTATTCGATGTCGGACTTCCGCAGCGGCCACTCGGCAAAGCCCGGTTTCTTTGCCCGATATAGTCTTCCCATCCTCTGCATCGTCGCGTTCCTGGCGCCCTTCATGTACATGGGCACGGCACGCAGCCTGAAGAGCAACCAGAACGACGTCAACTCGTGGTTGCCCGACGAATACGAGGAGACGAAAACCTTCGAGTGGTACCGTCAGCGATTCGAAACCGACCTCTTCATTCTTGCCAGTTGGGAGGGCTGCACGTTGGACAGCCCCAAGCTGGAACTCTTGGCGCGGCGTCTCAGGCCGTCGCCCGACGCTTCCGCCGAAGACCCCTACCTTTTTTTCAAGAGCGTCATCAGCGGGTCGGACTTGGTGCGCCAACTGCAAGAGGACCAAGGGCTGACTCGGGAACAGGCG
Organism: Thermogutta sp.; assembly: GCA_012798155.1. Lineage (GTDB taxonomy): Bacteria > Planctomycetota > Planctomycetia > Pirellulales > Thermoguttaceae > Thermogutta. The sequence continues at coordinate 2,563 of JAAZNR010000980.1, forward strand.
ATCGACCGCCTCCGCGGCTTCTTGGTGGGGATGGACGGCCGCCAAACCTGCCTGGTGATGACGATCGATCCGCGGGCCGAGGAGCGATGGGAGCGCCATTTCCAGGGCGATCCCACCCAGAAGAAATTCATGCACGCCGTGATCGACCACGTCCACGAGACGGCCTTGCAAGTCTGCGACATCCAGCCGGAGGAATTGCACCTCGGCGGGCCGCCCGTGGACAACGTGGCCATCGACGTGGAGGGACAACGCTCCCTCATCCGGCTGGCCGTCGTTTGCGGCGTGGTCGGTCTGGTCGTCTCTTGGTGGTGCCTGCGGAGCTGGGGGCTGACGGCGATGGTGTTCACGACCGGCATCTTCAGCGCCGGGCTGAGCATGGTGGCCGTCTGGCTCAGCGGCAACCACATGAACGCCATTTTGCTGACGATGCCCGCCCTGGTCTACGTCGCCGCGGTGTCCGGCGCCATTCACATGGCGAACTACTATCGGGACACGCTGCGGAGGCAGCAGGCGGCGGGACTGGCCGATCCGGCCGCGGGGGCGCCCGACGGGGCCGTCCGCGAGGCCTGGCTGCCCCTTTTCCTGGCCACCGGGACCACGGCCTTCGGCTTGGCCTCGCTCTCCGTCAGCGAACTGCTGCCCGTCAAGCAATTCGGCGTCTTCTCGGCGGTGGGCGTGATCGTGAGCTTTATTTTTCTCTGCCTCTACATGCCCTCCCTGCTCCAAGAGTTTCCCATCCGCTCGCTCATCAAGCCGCGGAAGTCTTCCTTCTTCGATCCCGGCCGGTGGAGCGGCTGGAACTACGTCGGCAACTGGATCCTGTCGCGCCACGGCTGGGTCATTGCGGGCAGCCTCGTGCTGATGGTCCTCGGCGTGTACGGCGCGTCCAAGATCGAGACCTCCGTCAAGCTCATGAAGCTGTTCTCCCCGGAAGCCGACATCATCCATGATTACGCCTGGCTGGAGGAAAAACTCGGGCCGCTGGTCCCCATGGAGGTCGTGCTCCGCATCGACAAGGACGGCTGCAACATGGACCTGCTGGAACAGATAAAACTCGTTCACACGGTCCAGGCGGCGATCGACCGCTTGCCGGACGTGGGCAGCGCGGTGGCGGTACCGACGTTCGCGCGAAGCATCCCCCATCGGCCGGGCATGGTCGAACGGCGGACCTGGATCGTCCAGCTCCAGCGGCATCGCGAGCAACTGAAAGACTACTGGCAGACGGAGGACAATGAGGAACTGTGGCGCATCAGCGCCCGCGTCCAAGCCCTGACCGATCTGGACTACGGCGACTTCGTGGCGGACATTCGCGGCGTCGTCGAGCCGATCCTGGACCGGTACCGCGCACAGGGAGCGGAGGGGCTGCGAGCGGAATACACGGGCATGGTTCCCCTGGTATACAAAGCCCAGCATTCGCTCCTCAACGGCCTGCTCACCGGGTTTGCGGGCGACCTCCTGCTGATCGGCGTGGCCATGATGCTGTTGATGCGCGATTGGTCGTCGGGAATCCTCCTCGGCTGTTCCAGCGTCTTTCCCATCGTTGTGGTCTTCGGCGCGATGGGCTGGCTGGGCATCGTCGTGGACGTGGGCACGGTGATGACGCCCGCCGTGGCCCTGGGCGTGACCGTCGATGACGCCATCCATTTCATGCTGTGGTGCCGCCACGGCCAGGAACGCGGCATGAATCGCCGGCAATCCATCATGTTCGCCTATCATGACTGCGCTCAGGCGATCTATCAAAGTTGGGGAGTCATCGGGCTGGGGCTGTCGGCCTTCGCCCTCAGCTCGTTCGTCCCCACCCAACGGTTCGGCTACCTGATGTTCTTCATGTTGACCGTGTCCTCCTTCAGCAACCTGGTTCTGTTGCCGGCGCTGCTGGCAAGCCCGCTGGCCAATTTCTTCTGGCGGAGCGGGGCCAGGGCGGCGGAGAAGAAGCGGGCCAAGCACCGCGACGCCGCGGAGCGCCCCGATCTGCCGCAACCGCAGTCGGAAAAGGCGGACGGATTGGATACGGCCCGCGAACGCCGGGTTGCCCGCCATGCCCCGCAGGACGATTTCCTCGCCGACCACGTTCCGGTAGCAGCGGCGGTCGAGGACCATGCGGGTCCCCATCTGACGCCGGCCCAGTTGGAGCGGGGCAAGGGGCGCCTGCTCCGTCCGGATGCCCCGCACCGCAAACGCAAGAACGGACCGCCTCTTCCCCCCTCTTGATGCCGACGGAACCCTTGCGGAGCCGCGCCCCGCCGGCGCAAACCGATGGTGGGAACCGCCCATACGCGCAGGGTGACTGGGGGCTTCGCTACGCTACGACCCCAGCCACCCGCTTGTTTCCCCCAGGCACCTGGCCGTCCCTACATTGCTACGACCCCAGCCACCCACCTGTTTTTCCCCAGCCACCGGGCCGCCCCTACATCGCTACGAGTCCAGCCACCCACCTGTGTTTCCCCAGGCACCTGACCGCCCCTACATTGGTACGAGCCCAGCCACCCGGCCATTTTTGCCAGTGACCCGGCACAATGGAAGGCCGCGCTCTGTCGTGGCCGAGTGCAACTTGACGGAATGTACGCAAGAACAACGGACGCGACGGAGCGCGTCCCTCCTTGTCGCCGCGTCCTCAACCGCGCTACCAATTCTTCCTCCGCGTGCTCTGCGCCCTCTGCGGTTCAAAATCCCCGCCCTTCGGGCCTCGGCGGTTCAAAA
>JAAZNR010000981.1 GCA_012798155.1 Thermogutta sp.
CCCTTCTCTGTTCGACTTCCGAAGAACTATCCCGTGGCAAGCGCAGCAGCGGAGGCCGCGGCCATGTGGGCGTTCTTCATCCGGCCGCGATTATTTTGACCGGCGACCGGTTTGGGGATGACACCGAAGGGCCGGGCTACGCAAGCGGACCTCAACCCGGCTGCGGCTTCCTGCTCCTAGCCCGCCTGCGCGTTATTGCCGCCACCCCCTCGTCCTCTGCTACCGCTACCCCCGCTGCGCCCTCTGCTGACGCCGGCCCGGCTGCGCCCGCTTCCGCCGCTGATTATCAGGGGAAGGGGGCGAGTTCGCAAGCATGTCATGCGACTTCGACCGGATCGGACCGTGCCGCATTACGACGATCGTCCGGGAATGGGGCGACCCATGATGCGAAGAAGGAGCTTGATGTCCTCCCAGGCCTCCTTTTTCATGTTGGGAGACCGCAACAAATAGGCTGGGTGATACGTGCACAACACTTTGGCGGAGCCGTACTCCCAAACCTTGCCGCGGAGTCGCCCGATCGGCTGCTCCGTTTGCAGGAGGTATTTGGCGGCGGTCGCGCCCAGGCAGCAAATGTACCGCGGCTGAATCACGGACAGCGTGGCGTCCAACCACGGCCGGCAGTTGCTCGCCTCTTCGGCCGTGGGTGTGCGGTTGTCGGGCGGGCGGCAGCGAAGGATATTGCAGATGTACACGTCCTTGCGTTGCATGCCCATGCCGCGAGTGATCATGTCGGTCAGCAATTGTCCGGCCCGTCCCACAAAAGGCTCGCCCTGCCGGTCTTCGTCAGCCCCCGGGGCTTCACCGATGAAAACCAGCTCGGCATAAGGATTTCCCGCCCCAAAAACCGTCTGGGTGCGGTAATTCACGAGAACCGGGCACTTCCGGCAGGCGGCGACCTGCTCCGCCAATTCCTTCAGCAAATCCTCTCGCGTCCGCGGCATCTGCGAGACCTCTTGGTCGGCCGTGATTTTGGGCATTTCAGCCGGGGAAGGTACATCCCTCTCGGCCGGTCGGCCGGTCCGGTTCACGGCCGGCTGATCCGCCGGGAGATCCGAGGGAACCGCAAGCGTCTCCGTGGCGGTCGGCTCTTCCCTCAGCGCGTTCGGACCGTCGTTCTCGGGGAAAGGCAACGACTCCACGACCGTCGGCCGGGGCCAATCCCGCACGCCGGCGGCATACAAAGACTCGAGCCTTTGGATCAATCCGCGTTTCACGCCCTGTATCGCCATAAGCATCTCCTCACCCTGATGGGAGCCGGCCGCGCTGCAACCTTGGAACTTCCACCGTTTGCGATAACATCGGCGGCTGGATGCCACGGTGTGCTCCGGTTGCCATAACGCAAACGGCCCCTTGAATGCGGGCGTCCCAGTCGAAGGCAGGCCCGGTGACGATCAACCATGGTTCGCCGAAAAACGGGCGCCACCTTTCGCCGGATTCGCTCATATTGAACGTGCCCGTCTGCCGCACCTTGATCTAACGGCTAACGCGGCCGCAATTTCCGACTCTGCCTTTCGGATAACTCCCGCACCGGCGGCGGCAGCCGGTTCCAAGCCGGATCTTCGTATCTCGGCCTCAATCTCTCGATCGCGGAAACTTCCTGAGCCGGCCAATCGTCCGGTTCCCATTGGCAGCCGAGGCATTGCTCCAATCGCGGCAACCATTGGCCGGGAAAGTCGCGTTCCCAATGCTGGAGCACATCCGCCGCGGAACTGATTCCCGAAGGCGCTGCCCGGCCAGATGTTTCCGTCCCCCCTAAGCTCCGGCACGGACTGATCGCATTTAATTCCCGTAGTCCTAACAATTCCGGAGCAAAGGGCGATTGGGCGAACAAGATGCTTCCGTGCTGGAGCACGGCCCCGCGTGCCCGGCGCTGCGCACTGCCTACGATCTTCGTCTCGATCGAGCCGTCCGTCGAGCTTACCAAGATATCGCCGGGGGACCGCCGCAAAAAGCACAAGAAGGGGGGCTTGCCGTTCGGCCGGGCGACGCCCGCGTCGCAC
>JAAZNR010000982.1 GCA_012798155.1 Thermogutta sp.
TGAAAAGGCGAGAAAAGGAAGAAGCGGCAAGGACGGCGTGACGCTCCAGCCGCACTCCCGTGCCCTGCCCGGCCGTCTTTGAAAGTCTGTCTATGAAACGCAGAGGGCGCGGATTCTGAAACGCCGAGGCACAGAGGGGCGGATTTTGAAACGCCGAGGGCGCGGAGGAAGAAGAAGCGGAGGACGAAGAAGAAGAGTTGGTATAACCGCAACTCTGTGTTCTCTCCGTCCCTCCGTTCTCAGCGTCTTTGCGATTCCGTCTCGTTATTCCCCGTAGCCGTTCACGGGTCCGCGGGTTATTACGGCGTTCTTGCACGGCGTCGGCGCCGCAAAACCGGGGGGCACAAGCGGAACGGCAAGGGGAAAAGCCTCCTGCCGCTAACTCAGCAGCCCGAACGCCCGCAGGGTCCGCCGCAAGCGTTCTTCCTCTTCCTGCGAGAGAGGCGTCATGGGCAGCCGCAATTCGCCCGTATCCCGCCCTAGGAGCCGCATGGCGGCCTTGATGGGGATCGGGTTGGTTGCCAATCCCAGCATGTCGCGTGCCAAGGGGAAGAGCCTCTTGTGAAGGGCCTGTGCCGTGGGGATATCTCCGCGGTCCCAGGCCGCGACGAGTTGGATCATTTCGCGCGGGACGATGTTCCCGATCACGGAAATCACGCCGCGACCACCGACCGAGAGAATGGGCAACGTCAAACTGTCGTCGCCGCTGAGCACCGTCAAATCGCTGCCGCAGGTGATCTGCGAGACCTGGTCCAGCGAACCGGCGGCCTCCTTGACTATCGCGATATTCGGTATTTCGGCCAGGCGGAGGATCGTCTCCGGCTCGATATTCTTCCCGGTCCGCCCCGGGATGTTGTAGATGCAAATGGGAATATCTACCGCCTCGGCCAAGACCTTGAAATGCCGATAGAAGCCCTCCTGCGTGGGTTTGTTGTAATAGGGCGCGACTACCAAGGCGGCATCGGCCCCGACTTGGGCCGCCCAGCGTGTCAGCTCCAGGGCCTCTTCCGTGCTATTCGAGCCGGTACCCGGCATGACCTTGACGCGCCCGCCGGCGGCCTTGATCACCGCGGCGATGACCTCGCGATGCTCGGGATGCGACAGCGTCGGGGATTCGCCGGTCGTTCCCACGGGACACAGGCAGGTGGTCCCGGCCTGGATCTGGAACTCCACGTGCTCTTCCATCAAGGCATAGTCCACCTTTCCGTCGCGAAAAGGGGTGACCATGGCGACCGAAAGACCCGCGAATTGTTCTGCGCGTGTGGCCATACGTCTCTCGTCAGACGGGCTGGATTGAGATAAATCACAAGTAGAATTGGCAGGGCCGCCGAAGGTCCGCAATGACGACGGGAACGGCCGCCCCGGAGTTCATCACGCCGTAGCGGCCGTGGGCGCGGTTGCGGCGGAGACCATCAATTGTTTCATTTCGCGCACGGCTTGGGTCATGCCCACCAGGACGGCGCGGGCGACAATGCTGTGGCCGATGTTCAACTCGTGCATGTGCGGAATGGCCGCCACCGGCTGCACGTTGCGATAGTTCAAACCATGCCCCGCGTGCAAGACCAAGCCGCGCTCGTGCACCAAAGCCGAGGCGGATCGGAGGACGGCCGACTCCTGCTCCGCCGCAGGCCCCTTGGCGTTGGCGTATCCGCCCGTGTGCAATTCGACGGCCTCGACACCCAACTCGGCCGCGGCTTCGATCTGATGCGGCTGCGGGTCGATAAACAGACTCACGGCGATACCGGCTTCTCGCAGCTTGCTTACGACCTCGCGGACCCGCTCCTTTTGCCCCGCCACATCCAGCCCGCCTTCGGTGGTGAGTTCTTCCCGTTTTTCGGGGACCAGCGTGGCCTGGTCGGGTTTGACTTCCAGCGCGATCCGCAGGATTTCCGGGGCGCACGCCA
>JAAZNR010000983.1 GCA_012798155.1 Thermogutta sp.
CGGTTGCGTCCGGCCAAAATGGGGCGATGTCCCCGGGCCACGGCTTCTTCGGCGATTCGGCGACCGGTGAAGCCGTTCGCCCCATAGATCATCCAGCGCGCACCCTCTCTCATGCGTTGCGTTCTTTTCCCGGTTGCGGCTGCAAATGGTGTTGCGGCTGCAAATGATGTGGTCGGAAACCTAAGCGATGATGTCGCGCCTTCGTTGCAGGTAGTCCCACACGACGTAGCGGTCGAGGTCCTTGCCGGCCGTGAAGAAGACGCGGCCTTTGGTGGACTCCGCCAGACGGTAGGCGAACTGGACGTCTTCCCGGGTCTGGCTCCAGCCCGCCAACAGGAAGATATTGATGGTGATGCCGGCTCGGCGGCAGAGCAGCCCCTCTCGCAGCGTCGCTTCCTCCGTGCGTTCATGCGGCGGGTAGAGCAGATACAAGTAGCGCCCCTCGAAATGGGCGGTCGGCAGGCCGTCCGTGATCAGAATCACCTGGCGGTTCGGCGTGTCCTGAACTTCCAATAACTGTCGGGCCAGTTGCAATCCGCGTTGGATATTGGTGAAGTGCCAAGGCACGTCCATCTCCGTGATTCGCGGGTCGCCCATATCGGCCCGCAGGCGAACCACCGGATCATGCAAAGTCACCGACTTGGGCATCAGTTGCGAGATCTCGGCAGGATGAACGCGGCGGGCGAAGGTGTAGAGTTCGACGAAGTCGAGGTAATCGCCGGGGTATTCCTTGCGGATCAAACCCTCCAGCGCCAACGCCATCCTTTTCACGTCGACGTATAGCCCGCCGTAGCGCATGGATCCGCTCAGGTCCATCACAACGGCGGTCGCGCACTTGGGATTGTTGCGCGTTCGATGGATCAGGATATCATCCTGCCGCAGCTCGACGGGAATTCGCGGCCCGCCGCGGATCAAGGCGTTCACGAAGGTGCCGGCGATGTCCATGTGGGCGGGAGAATCGCCGAACTCATAGGGCCGGGTTTGCGGCAATTCGACGTTCCCCTCACCCTGAATCGGTCCTTGATGCCGCCCCGATCGGGCGGCCTGCAAGCAACTGAAGATGCGCTCCAAGAGGCGGCCTTGGAACAGCCGCTGGGCCTTGGGAGTGAGTTGATAACCGTTCTTTCCGCGTTCCAGCCCCTGACGTTCCGCCAAGTCCCGAATCAGGTCCTGAATTTGCCGCATGAAGCCGCGCAATGCGCCGACGTCCTGTTCATCCACGAAACGCTGGAGGGCCTCCATGTCGATCACGCCCAGGCGAGCATTCTTGCGGGCCTCTTCCAATTGTTCGAGCAGACGGTCGATGGACTCCAGAATCTCCTTGATTTCCAGGGCTTGCGGCACGGTCATCCGCTGCCGCCCCGTGAAGGCGTACTTGGCGGCCAATTCGTCGACCAGATATTTGTCGCCCAGCCGCTGTGCCAGGCGTAGTACCTGCCGGGCGAACTCGCTCTTTTCGTCGTCGCACAAATACCAGAGGCGCTCCAAGTCGACGATTTGCTCCTCGCGGAATGCCCGTTCAAACCGCTTTTGCAGCGTCGCCGGCGGATGAACGCTCTCTCCGAGCTTGCGGTAAACCTGTGCCGCCTCCGCCCGCACGCCGTCCGTTTCGTACGTGGCCAGGATCTTGGCCTTTTTTTGCTTCAGCATTTCGATGATCGAATCGAGAGACGGCCCCAATCCCGCGATCATCGAAGGGTCGAGCTTGACGGCCCGGGCAAGCTCCTCCTCGCTCAGTTCGCGGAGGCTGCCGAAGGCCAGCATGTGCTCCATGGCCGGGGTCACCAAGTCCGGCATCGGCTGGGTC
>JAAZNR010000984.1 GCA_012798155.1 Thermogutta sp.
ACTGCGCGGACCTGGCGTTTCCGCCGGCGGTTACCGGAAACGACCTTTGACGGGCCGCCGTGCTCCAGCGCTGCCGGAGCGTCGCCGACCTTCTGGTTCAGCCGCACCGGGCCGATCACCACCGATCGGCGCTGGGGCTCGTAGGCGAAAAAAATGAACCGCTTCAAGAGCCCCGTGTGACTGCTAGTGCTCTGTCACAGCTAGAAATTGGGGTTGCTCGTGGTGCAGTTTTGTGGGAGGCTGCGTGGTACACGGAGGTGTCCCATGCAGAAGAAATACATCGTGCGTTTGTCGAAGCAGGAACGCGACACGCTGTTGGAGGTGACCAAGAAGCTCAAGGGTGGCAGCGAGAAGGTGAGACGCGCCCAGATTTTGTTGAAGGCGGACGCGGACGGCCCTGCTTGGAGTGACAACCAAATTGCCGAGGCTTTCGGTTGTCGGCGTCAGACTGTCGAGCAGATTCGGCAGCGTTTCGTCGAATGCGGTTTTCAAGAGACTCTGGATCGGAAGAAACGCCCGAATCCGCCAACGGCGAAGTTACTCGACGGGGAGCAGGAGGCACGGATCATCGCCACGCGTCTTGGACCGCCGCCGAAAGGCTACGCAAACTGGACGCTCCGCCTGCTCGCCCGCAAAGTGGTCGAGCTGGAAATCGTGGATGCGGTCAGTTACGAAACGGTACGTCGCACGCTAAAAAAAACGGAATGACGAACCGCAAGATTGAATACTGGGTCATTCCGCCTCATGCCGATGGCGAGTTCGTGGCCAACATGGAGGAGGTGCTGGAAACCTACGCAAAGCCGTATGATCCGACGCGTCCAGTGCTCTGTATGGACGAGCAGCCCGTGCAATTGATCAAGGAGACTCGGACGCCAATCGAGGCCACGGCCAAGCATCCCCGGCGTGTTGATTACGAGTACGAGCGGGCGGGCACCGCGAATATCTTCATGTTCACCGAGCCGCTCTCAGGCTGGCGGATGGCGACTGCGCGGGAGTCGAAGACGAAAGTGGATTGGGCACTTGAAATGGCCGAGTTGCTCGACGGTCGTTACAAGGATTGTGGCAAAGTTGTCCTGGTCTGTGACAACCTGAACACGCACACCAAGGGGGCGTTCTACGAAGCGTTCCCTCCGGCCCAAGCTCGCCAGTACGTCCGGCGTCTTGAATTCTGTCACACGCCAAAGCATGGAAGCTGGCTGAACATCGCCGAGAACGAACTCAGTTCCATGACCCGGCAGTGCGTCGCGGGACGCCGCATCGGTGATCTGGAGTCGCTCCGCGAGCAAATCCGAGCTTGGTCGACAGACGTCAACAAAACTCAACGTGGCGTTGACTGGCAAATGAAGGTAAGCGATGCCCGCTGCAAACTCAAGTCAGTCTATCCCGCAATTAAGCTGTGACAGAGCACTAGGGCTTCGCCCTAGGCTATCGAATACGGCACCGTGGGTGCCAGGAAACCTTGGGCGCGGTCCGCCATCCAGACGCGCGCGTTCCAGGAGCCTTCACTTCCTCGAAATCGGACACCGTATTTTTCCTTCGACAAAGGGTTAACGGCGTAGCATGCCACCCGCCGTACTCATCACGCTCCGCCGTGATGCAAACGCCCTCACGGCCGACCGACTCGCACGGTGCCATTTCTCCCTTCCCAACCATTCTTCTTTCTCTTCCTTTGCGTCCTTTGCGTCTTTGCGTGAGGCTCTTTCTTCACCATGCCCACGGCCCCAACTCCGCACAGCCGGACCGGGAACGAGGCCGTGTGATTCCGGCGGGATGGGCGGAGAGGAAGATAGCCTCACGCAAAGGCGCAAAGAACGCAAAGGAAAGAAGAGAAGGGAAGAGAAGAAACGGGCGATGGAACAGAAAGAACGCGCGGCAGCCCATGGCCTGGCCGGTCCGTCCTTTCAGACGGGAACGTGCGACCGATGGATGGCGGCACCCTTTCAACTATCCGAACCGCATTGCTGGACAAGCCGGCAGCGGGACTCGGCATCGGCGCGCCGATCCGGTCGCTCTTCGGATTGCCTCTTGTGCCTGACGGCACACGGCGTGCTACCCGCTATCCGTGCTACCCGCTACTCGCTACCCGCTACCAGCGGCTACGGAAGCGTTTGGCGTCCCAGGTCCATGGGGTTGTCTCCCGGACCGATTCCCCGGAGGCGGAACCGGTAGGAGTAGGTTTTCTCCGTCAGCAGGTACTGCGGCT
>JAAZNR010000985.1 GCA_012798155.1 Thermogutta sp.
CAACTCCAAGCCCGCGATATTGGTCACGTTGAGGGGATCGATCTCCCCGGTCTCGGGATCGATCGCGAACAACACGGTGCAACGGAACCCGTGGCGCTTGGCCAGAATCTTGCCAAGCATGGGCAGCGCCTCCTCGGAACGATATTCCTCATCGCCCGAGACCAACACGATGTGCTTGCCCTTTCCCGGGCCTTCACCGCCTTCATAGGTGACCCATTGGTCTTCGGCTTGCAAGTGCGAACCCTGCAAGGCGAGGCAAACCAGGGCGGCGGCCGCCATGGTCCCAAGTGGCTTCAAGATGCGTGCCATGATCGTTCCCTCATCGTTGCGAATTCCAAGCCGATACCGAGTCAACGCGCCGTTTCGATGGCGCGCCCAACCACTTCGTATAGTACCCGATGCCATCTCGTATGGTATTCAACGGCGCCCCCAATGTTATCCGATGGGACTCCCCATGGTACCCGCCCCATTCCCAACGGTATCCGACGGCGACCCCTATGATACCAGATGCCTGCCCCTATGGTACCAGATGCCGACCCGTAGGGTATCCAATGCCGGCCGTGGTCGCTCGAAAACAACCGGCCCAACCGGCGATCACGGCGGCGGATGCAGGACTTCGCCGCCGCGCCCCTGCTGGATCAACGGCACATAGTCTTCCAACCATTGTTGCGTGGCCGGATCGGTGAGGTCCACCGCCGCCCTGCGCTCGGCGGAGAGATAGGCCGCGAGCGTCAGCCGAACGATTTCTCGACCGTACTCCCAGTCCATCAGCGGCGGCCGACCGGTATTCAATGCATCGACCAGATCGAGGTTTTCATCGACGTAGCCGTACAAGTCCGGCTCGTTGGGCTGGATGGTCAGCAGGCCGCGCGTGGCCTGCTGCTTCTCCAGGGCCGACTCGGCATCGGCCAGACCTTGCGCGGCGGCGTCCCCTACGAAGACCTCGACCGGCGACCGCAGGCTGTTCAGCTCGAAGGCGTAGCCCGGCCCCAAACCGTCCATCATCACCCGCAGCCCCTGCTTGTCGTACATCCACGAGACCGTGAATTGGGCCTTGCTGAGAAAGCCGGACTCGGGGTTTTGAAACGTGACCAAGCCGGTGGCGAAATCGTCGGCCGGCGTCTTCGTGTAATCGACCCCGAACCGATCGAGCAGTTGCCGCCGCCACTCCGGTCGCCCCCATTTGAGCAGCGCCAGATCGGCTTGCACGGTGACCGGGCGGAGGAATCGCAGCGGCTTGCCGGGCGGCGTCAATAAATACCAGCCTACCGCCAGGCTATGGCAGCCCATATCCTCCATCACGCCGCCGCCCTGCTGCGTGGGGTCCCAAAACCAGGCGCTGTGCGGGCCGGCGTGTTCCTCCGAAGCGCGGACCAGCATCAGCGGCCCCATCACACCCATCACCGGCTCCAGTTGTGCGCGAACGGCCTTGACGGCCTTCATGTGGAGCTGATTCTCGTAATAGACCAACGGCACGCCGAAAGGTCGCAAAAGCTCGATCATCCGCCGCGCCTCGATGAGATTTCGGGCCAGCGGCTTATCGCAGATCACCGCCCGCAGCTTGGCTCCTTCACTCAATGCGGCCGCGATCTCCTCGCACACCGCGACCCGCGTGAAGTTGGGCGAGTAGATGGCGACCACATCCACGTGATGGGCCATTTCGCGGACGCTGGGGAAAATCCGCCCCTCGCCCAGCCGCGACTCTCGGACGAAGCGCGCCAGGGCCTCCGGCGGGCGCCGCGAAACCAATCCGGCCACCTCGACGCCGCGGACCTGGGACAACGCCCGCAGTTGAAACTTCGCGTAAAACCCGCCGCCGACGATGCCGTATCGCAGGAACGCCATACTATTCTCCCCCCCGATCTCCTCCCCGGTCTGCTCGTCGGCCGCCTCGCCGGCCGCCGCTCAAGCCCCGACCCAACCACGGATCCACCGGCTTGTCGCACGCCGAGTCGTGGGCCGAAAAAGCGGTCGGGCCGGCCCGTTCTTCCATCCGCCGGCTTCGCTCCGGCCGGCATAGTTTTCCGCACACATAGCTCTCCGTATGCACAGTTTCGCGTATGTAGCCGCACATGTGCGGCTGCCAAAATGATACTGCCGCCGACCTCCGTTGTCAGCAAGACCGCTGATCCCGCGACGCGGCGAGGTCTTCCCGAGCGGACTGCCCCGAAAAACAGGGGCGCCGTTTGTCCCCGCGGGCTATGCCACGATTACGCTGGGGCGGATCCGGACGGCCGCCGCGCGATTGGAATAGTCCATAGTCCCTGGGCCGGGCGATGCTTCAGCCGCTTTCGGCGTTTGCGGGCATCTTTGCACGGCCGTCGGGCCATGGGGGGATCGGGACGCCGGACGGCTGAGCGGCCCCCCGACATCGTAGGGGTTGGACTTGGGTTGTCCAATCGGGCAAGTAGCATGGCGCTTGAAGAGCGTACGCGCGGTTGCTTACGATGGAAACAATGTTTAGTAATCTTCCTAATCTTCTCCTGGGAACTCCGGTACGAGTCTGCTTCCGACAGTCGCCCGCGAGAAGCCGTTGCGGGGAAGGAGGGGCGGTCATGCGAGCTGCCATTGCTCGACGAGCGTCGCCGGCGTTGTTCACCGGTATCGTCTTCGCCGGTATTGGTTGTTTGTTGTGCGTGGGTGGGTGCCCGCGGCCGACGAGTCCCGCGGCCGATGCGACGACCGGCAAGGAATCCCCGCAAGCCGGCAACACCGGTGAGCAGTCGTCGGCGGATTCCGGCCGATCCGGGGAATCAGACAAGGAAGAGAAACCATCAACGGATTCATCCCGCCCCGGCGGCCAAGGGACAACCGGCAATCCGACGGACCTGCAAGGGCCGAACACGGAAGCCGGCGGTGCTGTCGGGGACGGAGCCGTCGGGTCCGCTCCCGGCAGTCGCGGTCCGGGAGGGGGAGCGGAGGCATCCGGATCGGACGGTGAGGGGGGAGCGTCGCCCCGGCCTTCAGGCGGCTCCATGCCCGGTCGCAACGCCGCGGTTCAAAAGGCGAGGGATGCCCTGGCCCGATCCGGTCGAGGCGATGCTCGCCGCGGTTATCGAGAGTTGGTCGAAGCCTGGCAAGGTCTTCAGGGCTTTACCGAAAACGATGACGAGTCGGCGGCGCTGGCCGCACAACTGCTGAAAGCGATGGAACGGTTGGGCGCGGGGCTTGATCAAACCAACGTGCCGGACGAAGACAAGCCGCTGATCGCGGAGTGAGGACGCCGGATGAGTCTCGTGCAGCAGCCGAATGCTCGCGTGCGTTCCAAAGCGGTTTGCCCGCATTGCTGGCACGTTTTCGCCGCGTACGACGTTCTTTATATCGCAAGTCACCCCGACCTGTTGGGGGACCCGAGGCTCGGCCCGGAGCATCCGCCGCGATTCTTGCCGACGCGATTTACCCCGGACTGCGCCGCGCTGGACGTCAAGGGAATGCCCTGCCGGCGTCTCGCCTGTCCCCGCTGCCACTTGGAGATTCCTCGCGCCGTCATCGAATTGAAACCGCGGGTGGTATCGATCATCGGCGCTCCCGCCTGCGGCAAGTCCTATTTCATCACGGCCCAAGCCTGGTCGTTGCGAAAGGCCTTGGCCGCGCACTTCCGCGTCGCTTTCACCGACGCCGATCCGCTCATGAACCAGCGTTTGAACGACTATGAATCGCTTCTGTTTCTAAATCCGGATGAGAACGCCTTGGTGGAGCTGCCGAAGACGGAGACGTTCGGCGAGTTCTATAGCAGCGTCCTCTTCAACGGACAGGCCGTGCATTATCTCAAACCGTTTTTGTTTACGCTCAAGCCGGCGGCGGATCATCCCAACGCCCGGGGCGCGGCGAGATTGGGGCGATTGCTGTGCCTGTACGACAACGCGGGCGAGAGCTTCTTGCCGGGGCAGGACAGTTTCGCGCGGCCGGTGACGGGGCATTTGGCCGCCTCGGACCTGTTCATGTTTTTGTTCGACCCCACGCAGGACGTTCGTTTCCGCCGCGCCATTTCCGCCGCTTCGCCGCAAGAGCAAGACGTGGCGGCCGCCATCAAGGATCGGCAGGCCGCCTTCCGGCAGGAATCCGTCTTGAACGAGGCCGCGCAGCGGATCGCCCGAAGCTACCGATTCGCGGATAAGCGGCTGCGTCCGCCCCTCGCCGTGGTGGTCACGAAATTCGACGTCTGGAGGTCGCTGCTCGGCGATTCGGACCTCCCGCCGGCCTGGCGGTGGAGCGAAAGCGTGGGCTTGGCGGGCGTCGAAACGCACGCCGTCGAGGACGTCTCGCGACGCCTGCGGACCCTCCTCCTGCAATGGACGCCGGAGGTCGTCAATACCGCCGAAGACCTGTGCGATCGCGTGATCTATATCCCCGTCTCGGCGACCGGGACCGCTCCCGTGTTCGATGAATCGCGAAACACGTGGGGCTTTCGCCCGGCCTCCTTGAAACCGATCTGGACCGAAATCCCGTTGCTGTACTACTTCGCCAAATGGGAGCGAGGGATCATTGGAACCACGCGGCCGAATCGATCACCCGTCGACCGGCCGCCCGCCGTGAAGTATTCCGAATCGCCGCCGGCCGTTTCCGATGGATGACCGCCGCCGCGAGGCCTTGGGGGGACAGTACCGGCGAGCTGCGACTCCCGCGGAAAAGATCCGGCGGTTGCGGCCGACGGCGGGGCCGGGGACGCCGGCCCGCTGCGAGAAAGGAGACATAAGCTCGTGAGCCATCAACTCTGGTACACCTCGGCCGAAAGGGGACTCGCGGCGGGAAGCCGGGGGTTTTGCACTGTCAAGGCCACGCGAGGCATTCCGCAGCCCTTGGCTCAAAGGCTGGAATCGCTCAGCGGGTATACCCATTTGTTCGCCCCGCAAGACAAGGGGAACCCTGCCAATCCGGCGGCCTACCATTTCATCCAACTCCGGCAGGGCGGGCGGACGTGGTACGTGCTGAGTCGGGTGTGCGATGCGGGGCTGGATTATTCGGGACGCACCAATAAGTTCGCCCACCATGTCGTTTTGGATCGCGACGAGTTGCCGCCTGCCGGCCCTGCCTGGTTGATGGCTCAGCCGGACTTTTTCGACCCGGCCTGGGACGGCCTCGTGGGCGTGGTGGACGGGCACAAACCCGTCCCCGCTTTGGACCGCCCGCCGGGGCCTTGCACACGCTGGCAAGAGGCGGCCGGCGACGCCGGTTGGGCGGGCGTGTTGGCGGAATCGGTCCTCGATTCCGGCGGTTCGCCCGTCCATATCATCGCCCCTCTCCGGCTTTCCGTGCTTCCCTTGCTGGAAGAAGCCCTCGCCCTCTTGCCGCCCGAGATGCGATGGTCCGCCACGTTCTCGACGTACTACACCGAGCAATTTCCGGCAGACGTCTCCGTGCGGTGGCGGGTGCTGTTGGAGGGTACGCGCGAGGCGGTGCGAGCGGCCGCCATCCGCCATCAACCGGTCATCGATCTCACCCGGCCGGGTCCCCTGCCGGCCCGGCTGCAAACGCCCGCCGTGGAAGCCGCGAGAAAAGGCACATTCCTTCGCCCGCCGGCTGCGGCGGCGGGAACCTCCCGTCGCCCCGTGCCTGGGCCGTTGTTCGACAAAGAGGGGGCCGTTTACCCGGGCGCCCCACCGGCGTATGCGGCATCCTCCTCTGCGGGGCGTGCCGCTTCCCGGCCGCCGGAACTCGAGCCGCTAGACCGACCGGCGATAGTCCCGATCGGCAATCCCAGAACTCCCGCGAGAGGCCACGCGGTTCTCCGCATGATTTGGATCGCGTCGCTGCCGCTGGTGCTCCTTCTGGGCATTACTCTGGGGATCGTGGTGCAACCGCTGGATCTATTGCCCGGAGTTGGCAAACTCGTTTCTCACTCCTCCGCCGGTACGCAAGCGGCCGGGCCGGGGAGCGGCGATTCCGGGGAGAAAGGAAGTTCCAAAGCCACGCAAGCAGAACAACCGCCCGATTCCCAGTCGCAAAATCCGCCGCCACAGCAGAAGGGAAACTCGCCGCCGGCCACCGGGCACCATGTTTCGACCGGAACCCATGCCTCCGGACACCCGCAATCTGGTACAGGTTCGCCGCCGGGCGGCGAGCCGGAAAGCGCGTCTCCGCCTTCCGGTCAGGAGAAACGCGACTCGAACGGTGAACCGCCTCCGCCCGTCCTCGATGCAACCGCCAAGCCGGAGTGGCATGTTCGCGAGATTCCCCACGCCCTATCAGATCAAATCAGGCTCGGCGTCATCGAAAACGTCTCGGCCGGGACGACTGGTCCCAGCGCGGCGAGAGAAAGTTCTCAGGATGGAAAAGTTCCCTTTGATCTGCTGATCGACACAGAGCGAAATAGGCTGATCACGCTTGCCGCCCCTCGGCCGGTGGAGAAACTTCGCATGGAGCCTGCCGCCAGTGTGATGCAAGGGACGATGCCGGGACAGGGCAAGCAACAGTTCCCCTTACGCTTCGCACTCCACGGCCCCGACTGGGTGTTTTCCGCCCTCGGCAAGCCGACTGCGGATGTGCAACCAAAACTAACCATAAAAGAGATCGCTCTCTCGACTACGTGGACCAAAGGCGCAAATAAAACACCTGGAGGGCCCGCGGACTACATTTCAACAGCTCCTTGGAAGACCGGATGCACCGAGGCGGACAGCAAGTCTCGCCTGGAATTCAAACTCAAGTCCGATGGCAAAAACCCTAACGAGCAAGGTGGCGAGGCGCAACAGAGTGCTAACACGTTTGGGTGCGATGTGGATGTAAAAGTCGGAACGGACGCACAGTCCGCCTTGACCGTCGAGATACATGATCCCGTCATCCCCGCTAAGGACTATACCGTAAACGAAATGAAGGTGACTCGCATGGCAGGCACGCTGGAGATCTATATCGTACCGAAGGAATTGAATGGCGGACGAATTCGCGTTGTCAATGAGCAGTGGCAGTACCCCGGTCAATAAACCGGCACACAAACGAGTACATAGAGCAACAGGGCCGATAACGAGCGGCTTGATGGAAGGCGGGGCCGGTTATGCGGGACTATCAGGAACTTGTCGATCTTCTGCAAGCGGCGATCGCCGCGCCCGGCGAATGGAATCAGGGCGCGTTGGCGGAATTGGCGGAGGAGTATGCCGAGCAGTGCCGCGCCCTGAACAAACGGATCGCGGAATGCTTCAAGCTGCTGCGGGAAGGGCAGACGGCGGAGGCGGTGCGGTCGGCGGAGTTGGAGCCGCGATTGATCGAGTGGGGCGGGATGCTCGATTTTCCGGAACGGGAGCGTTGGGTCTCGCTCTGCGAACTGCTGGACATTCCCTTGCCGCCCCCCTTGATGCACGACCGGCTCAAGGCGGTCCATGATGCCTACTCCGTTTCCCCCACGCTGGAATCGCTGACGCGCTTGTGGCGGTACCAGAACCTGAGCCGGGCCGCGATCAGCGAACGCCTGGACACGCTGCGCCGCCTGGCCGCCGCGGACGAGACGAACCTCATCTGGCAGGACGACATTCGGGCCTTCGAGGAGGCGTGGCTCAAGGATATCCGGCAGGAGGTCGCCGCCGCGGTGAAGCAGGAGGACCACGATCAATTGCTGCGGCTCCGGGCTCGGATCGAGTCCGCGACATGGAGCGTGCAAGTACCGCGTCAGGTGGTGGAGCAGATTGACCGGAGCGCGGCCTTGCTGGAGCGCAAGCGCATGACGTCCAGGCTGGAGCAGGTCGCCGGGCAATTGGATGCCGCCTATGCCGCCGGCGACGACCAGGCCGTGGGAGAGGCCCTGCAGGAGTTCGACGCGCTCTGCGACGGTCTCAAGCTGGAGCGCGACGATCCCCGCTGGATCGCCGCCGAGCCGGCCCGGGAGTGGTG
>JAAZNR010000159.1 GCA_012798155.1 Thermogutta sp.
CTGACCTTCGGCATCTTCTTTACGCCCGTGTTCTACGAGCCGGAGGTCTTCGGCCCGCGCGGGGCGCTGCTGATGATGCTCAACCCCCTCTCTCCCGTACTGGAAGGTCTGCGGCTGGCGGTCATCGAAGGGCACAATCTCCTCCAGCCGCTGAGCTTGACGGACCGCGCGGGGGCGGTCATCGCCGTTTGGCGTCCCTGGTATCCGGCCTACAGCGCCCTCTGGGCGGTCTTGGGATTTTTCGGCGCCTGGCGGCTCTTTCACAAATTGGAGTTCCTCTTCGCGGAGTACATTTAGCGCGGCGGGGCATCGAGCGCCGGGTCCGGCGGCGGGACAAACCCTTCCTTCCGTTCCGGCCGTCGGCTGAGCCGGCCATGCCGACGCGAGGCCTTTCGTGAGACGATGCGGTGAATGACGACGTCGCGGTCCGGGTCGAGGCCGTAAGCAAGCGCTTTCGGCGCGGCGAATTCTACGACAGCCTGCGGGACCTGTTGCCGTCCTTGGCCGGGCGGTGGCTGAGGCTCCGTCCCAAGCCTGCCGAGGATCGGGCGTTCTGGGCCTTGCGGGATGTCTCCTTCGCCGTCCGCCGCGGCGAGGTGCTGGGCATCGTCGGGTCGAACGGGGCGGGAAAGAGCACCCTCCTGAAAGTGCTGGCCAAGATCGTTCGGCCGACCTCGGGCACGGTCCGCATCAAAGGCCGCCTCCGCGCGTTGATCGAGATCGCCGCGGGCTTTCACCCCGATTTGACGGGCCGCGAAAACATCTATCTCAACGGCGCCATCCTCGGGATGAAAAAGGCCGAGATCGACGCCAAGTTCGACGAGATCGTGGCATTCTCGGGCATCGCGGCATTCCTCGACACCCCCGTGAAACGCTACAGCTCGGGGATGTTCGCCCGGCTGGGCTTCGCCGTGGCGGCCCATCTGGAGCCGGAAATCCTGCTGGTGGACGAGGTCCTCGCGGTGGGCGACGCGGCGTTTCAGGCCAAGTGCCTGGGCAAGATGCGCGAGGTCGCCGGGGAAGGGCGCACCGTTCTGTTCGTGAGCCACAACATGCGGGCGGTGACGCAGCTTTGCAGCCGCGCGATTTCGTTGGATGCGGGACGGATCGTCGCCGAAGGCCCCCCCGAGGCCGTGGTGGCCGCCTACTTGCAGCGCGTCCTGGCCGTCAGCGGCAACGGCGCCGCCGAGCTGCCCGACCCCAAGGATGCTCCCATCGCCGTGCGAACGGTGCGTGTTTGCGATGAAAGGGGGGAGATCGGCAACGTCTTTCCGCGGAGTCGCCCCGTCGTGATCGAGCTGGAGGGCGAGGTCCGGCGGCCGGGCGGCCGCTACATCGTGGCCGTCGACATCCGAAGCATGGACGACATGCTCCTCTTTCGCAGCCACAGCTTCGAGCAGCAGGCCTCCTACGGCATGCTGGCCGACGCGGGAGTTTTCCGCTTGGCCTGCGCCATCCCCGGCGAGTTGTTGCCGGCCGGCCGCTACCTGGTCGGCGTCGTCACCGCGGAGCGCGGCGTCCGCGAATTCCAGCACTACCGAACGGCGGTCGAGTTCGAGGTCTTTCAAGATCAACCCTTGCGGGGGTCCGACATCATGTCCACCGTCGGCATTTTGACCCCCGCCTGTGATTGGAGGAGGATTCGCTGATGCCCACCAGCGCACCGCGGACGCTGGCCTCGGTCCACGATATCCTGCACCGCTTGCAGCCGGCGAGCCTGATCGACATCGGCGTGGGCCACGGCAAGACCGGCGTCCTGGCGCGGGAATTCACCGACGTATGGCACAAACGCTACGCGCGATCGGAGTGGAAGACGCGCATCTACGGCGTGGAGGTGTTCGAACAATACCGCAATCCTCTCTGGGACTATGCCTACGACGAGGTCCGCGTGGGAGACGCCCTGCAAGTCCTGCCCGAGTTGCCGGACGTGGACGTGATCGCCGCCCTGGACGTTTGGGAGCACTTTTCGCCGGAGTACGCGACCGCCCTGCTGGACCTCTGCCTGAAGAAAGCCGATTTCGTCCTCATTTGCACGCCCATCGTGGTCCGCGAGCAAGGGGACGTCTTCGGCAACGAATGGGAACGGCACGTCAGCCGCTGGACGCCGAGGGACTTCACGGGCGTGAAGCATCGGTTGGTGGCCTGCACGGGCTACGACTGGGTGCTGCTGCTCTCCGACCGCAAGCCGATTCCTTACGAGGTATGGCGGCTGCATCGGCGGTGGGAGCACTGGGTGCGGGGCTGGCGGGCATTCACGCATCTCTTGCCGCACAAGAACTGGTGATGGATTTAGCCTGCTATTGGCTTTGAACTGCTAAAGGATTTGAACTGCTAATTTGAACCGGTGATGGCTTTGAATCGGTGATGGATTTGAACGGCTAATGGATTTCCGGCCGCCGGCGGCGGGATCGTTTCCCGCCTGGCCCTTTTCGGCCTTTCCGGCTTATCGCCGCGGAACAAAGCAGCCGGATCAGGCCTTTCCAATCGCGAGGTCGCTCGATGCGTGTGTTGTTCGTCGGTTTGCCGGGCAGCGTCCACACGGCCCGCTGGATCGAACAGCTTCCCACCGAC
>JAAZNR010000986.1 GCA_012798155.1 Thermogutta sp.
CAGCCACCGCCGGCTGGCGCGGGAGGCGATCCGCCATCCGACCCTCAGGGGCCGGTTTCCAAGTCCAGGCGAATCACGCTCGCCACGGCATCCGGGGCCTTGCCGGGCAGGTCGATGATGATCGTGCCGCCCTCCGCCTTGGCAGCGAGGGCCGATCCGTCGGCGAGAAGGACGGCCGCCTTCGGACGACCCGGCGCGGCCTCGACCGTCAGCCGCCCGTTCTCCGGCCACCGGAAGACGTGCAAATAGAGCCGCAACGTACCGTCGGGGAGGCGTTTCGAGGTGCAGCGTCCCCAGGGCGTGGAGGGCAACGGGCCGGCCTGCGTGCCGTAGATCGACTCGCCGTTGACCCGCATCCAGCGACCGATCGCCGCCAGGCGTTCCACGGAGGCCGCGGGAATCTCGCCCTCGCCGGTCGGACCGACGTTGAGCAGGTAATTGCCCCCCTTGGAGGCCGTGTCGATCACGTTCCGTATCAGGGTCTCGGCGCTCTTCCAGTTGTTGTCGAGGCGTTTGTAGCCCCACGTATCGTTCATCGTCATGCACGATTCCCAATCCACGCCGGGGAGGCCGGTGGCGGGAATCTGCTGCTCGGGCGTGCCGAAGTCGCCCACGTACTCTTGATCGCCCCGATTCAGCCCCTCCATGCCCTTGCGTCCCTTGCCCACCCGATTGTTGATGATCAGCGCGGGCTTGAGCCGGCGGAGATAGGCGTAGATTTCGCGGCCGTCTTCTTCGGTGTACCAGTCGGGCCACTCGCCGTCGAACCACAGGACCTCGGGGTCGCAGCTCTGCAAAAGCTCGCGGAGCTGGGTCTTCATGTATTCCATGTATTCCCGTTTGCGCTCGGGGTGGATGCGGGTGGGGTTGTACGCCCGATCGCTGCCGCGATATTGGGCCGGGTGATGCCAATCCATGATCGAGTAGTACGTGCAGAAGTGCAGTCCTTGCTTGCGGCATTCGTCGGCCAAGGGCTTGAGCAGGTCCTTGCCCCAGGGCGTGGCATCGACCACGTCCCAATCGGTGACCTTGGAATCGAACAGGCAGAAGCCGTCGTGGTGCTTGGAGGTAATGACGATGTACCGCATGCCGGCGTCCTTGGCGATCCGCACCCACTCCGCCGGATCGTACTTGACCGGGTTGAAGCGGCGGGCGAGCGTTTCGTATTCCGCCGCCGGGATATTCGCCGAATTCATGATCCACTCGCCGGCGCCGCCCACGGGTCGGCCCTGCCATTCGCCGCCCGCCACGGAATAGACGCCCCAGTGGATGAACATGCCGAAGCGGGCGTCGCGCCACCACTGCATGCGGGCGTCGCGTTGCTCGGGGGTTTCCTCGGCGAGGGCAGGCCCCTCGGCGCGGCCCACGGGCAAGAGGGAACACCAGGCAAACAACGCCGCGAACAGGCAAAACCAAGGTCGCGATCTCATGTCGGAGACTCCCAGCAAGGTCCAAAGGAAGGGGAAGACGCGGCGGCCCGGCCCATGTTCCGCGGCCGCATTTCCACTATAGCCCAACCCGCCCACGCACCCAACCCCCTTATGATTTGACATGATCGACGTTGCGGTCGAGCCGTTTGCGTCGATCTCGGCCCCGCGGAGCACGGCCCTCCAATTCCGGCCGGGACAGAGCGTGGCCCTCCTCGGCCGGGTGGCTGGGGTCGTAGCGAAGCGGCCGGGTGACTGGGGTCGTAGCGGAGCGAAGCCCCCAGACGCCCCGGGCCTATGCGCCGTACCCACTGCCGGCTTACGCCGGCGGCTCGGGTGCTCCGTTTACACTTGCATCAGGCGCCTCCACCGCCGGCTTACGCCGGCGGCTCATGGAAGTAATACAGAACAAAAACGTCATGCAGACGCGCAAGCGCGGGCCGGGCCGAGTTCCTTTCGCCTTTGCCGGGCACTATAATCGTCCGAGGAGTGCGACCCGACTACCTTGGAGGCGGACGAAAATGACTCCCGCAAAGTCGAAAAAGCCCCAGCGCATCATCATCTTCAAGGTGGCCCTTTCGGACCAAAAAGACATCTGGCGGCGGATCGCGATCTCCGCCGAGCAGACGCTGGACGACCTTCACGAGGCCATCTTCCAGGCCTTCGACCGCGAGGAGGAGCACCTCTACTCGTTTTACTTTCCCCAGCCGGGGAAGAAAGGCCGCGCGGCGCTGCGAGACGCCGTGGAGTACTCGCACCCCTTCATGCTCGACGAGC
Source organism: Thermogutta sp. (assembly GCA_012798155.1). Classification (GTDB taxonomy): domain Bacteria; phylum Planctomycetota; class Planctomycetia; order Pirellulales; family Thermoguttaceae; genus Thermogutta. The sequence goes on from JAAZNR010000986.1 coordinate 2,205, forward strand.
CGACATCCTTCGATGAGGAAGTGCCCCGCAACGCCGCCGAGACCCGGTTGAGCAAACTGGACCTCAAGCCGCGGCAGACCTTCAAGTATCTGTTCGACTTCGGCGACAGTTGGTGGCACGACATCACGGTGCAGGCGATCGACGCCGCGCCGGAGCCGGGCCGCTACCCGCGGGTGCTGGAACGCCACGGCGAATCCCCGCCGCAGTATCCCGATCCGGACGAGGAAGGGGACGACGAAGAAGAGGACGAGGAAGAGGAAGAGGAGTGACGGCGGTCCCTCGCCGCGGGCGCGGCGGCAAGGGCAGGCGGGCCGCCGAGGAACGGCCGCCGCGGAGCACGGCGGGAATTGTGCGCAATAACCGGGCTTCCCCGGACGATCGCGCTAAGCGGCTTTCTCCGTGGGGGGCGATTTGTCGAGTTTGTCGAGCAGGATGTCGGCCTGGGGGGTGACCTGTTCGAAGTTGGCGGGCAAGTCGGGATCCGCATTCTTCACCGCCCAATGGATGCCGGCGGTGACGAAGACCGCGAATGAGGGGCTGCTCCACACCTCCTTGGTGTGGCCCAGCGAGGTGAAAAAGACGTTGCCCTTGCCTTGCCGCCGCGCCCAAGTGGAAGGGAAGGGCGGCCGGCGGTAGCAGTCGCCCTCGAGCAATTCCGTCTCTTGCACGAGGATGACGTGCATGTCGTGGTTGAAGTTTTTCATGCAGTACCACTCGTCGAAGAAGGTGACGCCCTCCGCCGGCCCCAACGACGCGATGGGAGGCAGGCGGCGCGAGGAGATCGTCAGCGAGGCCTCCTGTTGCGGTCCGTGAACGATGAACTCGCCGCCCAGCATCCGCAGGAAGGGATCGAGCTTTTCGGGAGGCACGTTGACGTACGGCTCGCCCGGCGTTCGCCAGCAGGCGCACGTGGAGTGGAAACCGAGGAATCCCTTGCCGTCTTC
>JAAZNR010000987.1 GCA_012798155.1 Thermogutta sp.
AGGCGACGAGCGCGTTCATCCAGTGCGTGCCGCAAGGGTTTGAACTTCCGCCGAATCCTGTCGATGGTTGCTGCATCCCGCATGCCGCAAGCATCCCACAAATCGGCCAATACGCCAATACCATTTTGACCAGATTATTGTGTTACTCTCCCTAAAATGACGGCGGCCCCGGATTTTCGGACGAAATCGACTTTTCTGTGGCCGGTCCGAGTTGCCGGTCCGCGTTGGCGGTTCGCTCCTCCTTTATCCGATCACCGGCTGGGAATCCGATCATCGCCTTGGCAAGCACTAAGAGGCTGGCGAATCCGCCTCGCCCGCGAGGCCGGAATCGGCTCCATCTTGCAGGTATGTGCGACCGCGGTAGAAATAGGCTGTCGGCACGAATAGTGCGGCCATAACCAACATGCAGATCACGAAGAACCAGTAGTAGCCGGCACCGGCCAAGAGGCCGCCGGGCTGGTCCGCGCCCGTCAGTCGCAAGGCCTGGTTCACTCCCGCGGTAAAAACGTTGCCCAAGGATACGGAGAGCAGGTACAGGCCCATCACCAGGGACTTCATCGTCGGCGGGGCTTGGGTGTAGGAGAACTCCAGACAGGTGATGGAAACCAGGACCTCCGCCGACGTCAGGAGCACGTATGCGATGAGCTGCCATTCGATTCCCGGCCGCCCTCCTCCCTGGATGATTTGCTCCGCGACGGCCGGCAGGGAAAAAGAGAGGGCCGCCAAGAACAGGCCCGTTCCGATCCGGCGAAGCGGCGTAAAATCGAAATACTTTTGGCACAGGGGATAGATTCCGTAGGTGAAAGTGGGCACCAAGACGAGAATCAGAAGCGGGTTGATCGCTTGAAACTGCGCCGCATCCCATTCCCAGCCCAGCCAGTGACGGTCCATACGCTCCGCTTGCAGCACCCATGCGGAACCGGATTGGTCGAAGAGGGCCCAAAACATGGCCACGAAGAGATACAACGGGATCAAACGGGCAACCGCCGTCAGCCCATCGCCGCGGACCAGCTCTTTGAGGAAGTTCCGGCCTCCGGGCGGGATATGTGCAAACTTGGTTCGCCCGAGGAAAAAGAATAACGTTGCCAAGGCCATCAGCAAGCCTGGGACGGCAAATGCCAAGCCCGGGCCGTAGAGCCGCAACAGCGTGGGGGTAACCAACGTCGAGCCGGCCGCTCCGAGATTGATCGCCAGGTAGAACCAGGAAAACACCTCGCTCAAGCGGTGTTGGTTGTGGCGACCGAATTGATCGCCTACATGCGCCGACACGCAGGACTTGATGCCGCCGGATCCGATCGAGATGAGTCCCAGCCCGAGAAAAAGTCCCAGTCGTGTTTCGTCCCAGGCCAGAGCGGCGTGCCCCAGGCAGTAGACCAAAGACAAACCGATGATCGTGTTGTACTTGCCCCACAGGATGTCGGCGAGCAGGGCCCCGAGAATCGGGAAGAAGTACACCCCTGCGTTGAACAAATGGTAATAGAACTTGGCCTCGGATTCCGGCATCGGCTGAGCGTGCCCCCCTGCCGACAGAAGGTACTGCGTCATGAATACGACCAGAATGGCCCGCATCCCGTAAAAACTGAATCGTTCCGCCGCTTCATTGCCGACGATGTACGGGATGCCTGGGGGCAACCCCTTCGTAGGGATAGGCGCGGTGGGGTAGTCGGGGCTGGTCAACCGAATTCCAAGCCGGCTTTGAGGGCGTTGATGCATGGTTCGAGACGACGTTTTCGCGGGGTGTGATTGGATAGAGCTACATGGCGACCTCAAGGGCGGTAAGACCTCAAGGGCGGTAAGTTCGTTCCTTGCCCTTCTCCAAATTACCAGGGTGCGGGATTCTTGCCTACCGAAACGTGACAATCGCAATACGGGGCCGAAGCCGAAGAGGGAGAAAGTAGGCTGCCACATCGGCAGGCGGCGGAAAGGGACGCTTTGCGCCGCGACTTGGGCGCAATATAATGATCACAACTGTGGCTCGGGATGATATCGCGACAGGCGATCTCGATGGTAGGCCGGTCCGGGTCGGATGGATGCCCGGCCCAAATGCGTCGGCTGATTTCCGTCGATTTCCCGAAGCGCGCGGTGGTCGATGCCGGCTCTGCGAACGCAAGGCGGCAGTCGGCCCATTTAGCGGACGGTACCTATTTCCGCCGCTCGGCTTTCCGGAGCTCCTTGGTATGCCTTGGCGAGCTGTATGCCCCGGCGATAAGATGGTTTAGGTTTTTGTTTGGTCCCCGTGGCTCAATTGGATAGAGCGTCGGCCTCCGGAGCCGAAGGTTACAGGTTCGAGTCCTGTCGGGGACGCTAGGGGGGATGCTGGTGCGTCGTCGAATCTGGATTTAGGGGTACGGCCGTACCAGTTTTCGGCGGGCGTTGTCGTTTGCGCGCTGCCGAACCACGCCGCGCTGCTCGGCATCGATTTTTTCCGACCAAAGGCAAAGGCCGACTTCTGTTTGCCGGGATGCCGCTTCGCCGATCCGCCGGTCCCTTAAATATCGGCTGGTAAGCCGACAGGATTTGCGCCCGGCGGACGCTCCGCGATGTCCCCGTCAGTTTTTTGACGACCTCCCGGCAGCCCCGCCGTTCCTCGTCGGACGGACGAACGATGTGCTTCTTCTTGGGGATGGGGCAGCTTCGCCTTGACAAGGTCGCATTGCCTGAACAGCTCGAC
>JAAZNR010000988.1 GCA_012798155.1 Thermogutta sp.
CCAGGTCCCCGAGGAAATCAGCGTAGAAGCCCAGGGAACGAGCGTCCGTGTCCGCCTGGAGAGTTGGCAGACGGAGGCCCCCGCCTCGCGGGAGTTGTTCGCCCCCCCGGCCAATGCCGAGACGCAGGACGTCGCCGCCGAAGACGTATATCGCATGTTCGGGGCGGTAATCAACTTCGCTTTGGAGAGCTTGCGGTAGAGGGCGAAGCCCGGCCTCCAGCGGCGGCTCGCCCCCGCGGTTTCCGTTCAGCGGTCCAAGACCCGTCGGCGGTACCCATTAGCGGTCCGAAACTGTTAGCGGTACCCAATAGCGGTCCGAAACTTATTTACGGTTTTACGGTCCCAGACCCATTGGCCGATCGAGGACTTTGGCATGACTCGCGCCTTCCACGGTTTGCTTTCCGTTCGCTCGTCTCACCCTGCCCGGCAGGGAGTTCGGATCGCCGCGCGGTTGCTGCTGGCCGGGGCGATGGCGGCGGCCCTCTTGCAGCCCTCGGCGGCCGCCGAATCCGCCCTCGCGCCCTTGTCCGCCGAAGGCTACCGCATCGTCGCCGTCGATCCCGAGGGGCACGGCGTTTTGCTGCATTATCAGGGCAAGCAGATCGTCATCGTGGACGGCGGTCCGCGAGAAATGGGGACGGCGCAGGGGCGACTCTTGGCGGGCCAGGTCCGCTATCTGGTGGAGCGGGTGGTGTACGGGGTGGGGGCGGCCGATTCCCTGGCCGGAGGCGTCTGGTTCCTCGATACCATGGCCCAAATCGAAAAGCGAACCGCGCCGCACGTCCCCGCCCGCTACATCGAGGAAATCGACGCCCTTTCCCAGGCCGCCGGGGTCTCGATCCGTGACGGCCGCTACGCCAACTTCTTTCCCGAACGGTTCCATTGCAGCGGCGCGGCGGTCCGCGGCAAGGCCAGTGCCGACGGCTCCGTCGTCCATGCCCGCGTGCTCGACTACATGCGCGACATCCGCCTGCAAACTTGCGCGGCCGTGCAGGTCTTTTTGCCCGATGGCCGCCATGCCTGGATGAGCCTGGGCTACGCCGGTTTCGTGGGCACCGTCACCGCCATGAACGAAAAGGGACTGGCGGTGGGCGAGATGGGCGGGCGCGGCGAAGGCGATTGGGACGGCTTGCCCATGAGCCTGCTGCTCCGCGAGATCATGGAGCGGGCGGCCACCGTGGAGGAGGCCCTGGAGATTCTCCGCCAAACGCCCCGGACCTGCGAGTACTATTACGTCTTCAGCGATCGCGAGCGGAATCTGGCGGCCGTGCGGGCCGTGCCCGATGAGGTATTGGTCCTCCGCCCCGGCGAGCAGCACCCCCTCCTGCCGCCGGTCCCCGAGGACACCGTGTTCCTCTCGGGCGATCGCCGAGCCGAGGTCCTCAGCGAACGCCTGCATCAGCAGTTCGGCCGCATCGACGCCGCCGCCATGATCGAGATCATCAAACGGCCCGTCGCCATGAGTTCCAACCTGCACAACGCCGTCATGCAGCCCGAAAAGCTCGATATGTGGGTGGCGGACGCCGGGCGATCCACTCCCGCCTGCGACGAGCCGTACGTACTGGTCAATCTAGGCCGGCTGCTCGAGTTCTATCGGCGATGGAAGAGGCAACCCGCCGCGGAGTGAGCCGCCGCGTTACACCCGCGTGAGCGGGTGTCGATCCACGCAATCCAGCCGCGCCCACGATTTCCCACCCGCCGGCGGCTCGGAAGTGCGCAATGGGAAACGCGCCGGCTGGGTGGCTGGGGTCGCAGCGGAGCGGAGCCCCCAGTCATCCGTTATCGCGGCGCGCCGACCCCGCGGCATGGGCCGGGCGAATCGGTTTAGAAGAACCCGCCGCCGAATCCGCCGCCTAATCCGCCGCCCATTCCGCCGCCGAACAGACCGCCGAAACCTTGTCCGCCCGTTCCCCCAAGACCCTGGTCGCCTTCACCCGTGACGTAATTGAACGTGTTGACCTCGGTAATCGCGGAGAAGTACGGCACCGGGTTGATGCGGACGTAGCGGCGGTCGGCGGAGATGACGGCCGCGATGTCCATATAGGTCCCCTCCGGAATGAGGGTGATCTGCGGGGCATAGCCGACCGCGCCGCCGTGAATGGGCAGGAAGGGCAGGATGGCTCCGCCCCCGCCCAGGCCGACCCCGTCGCTACGAGAGTCGTAATACGATGCCATGGCGGCCGGATCGACCTGGGGCGGCTGTTCCGCCGGGAGCTGTTGCGCCAGGATGCGATTGCGAAGCTCGAGGTGATTGGTCACCGCGGCGGCCAGCATCCGCTCGTTGAGCGGGGCTTGGAGCCGGCCGTCGGCCAGCTCGAATTGAATGACGGCCTCGTCGTTCTTCAATTCCACCATTTTGCTCATCGACCGGGCCTTGTCGGTGAGCAAGTGGGTGTGAATCGTGACCTTGACCTTTCCGCCCGCCACCTCGCCCCACACGCGGCGGATCAGGCCGCGATAGGTGCCGCTGAAGCCGCGCGGGCAGACGTAGTATTCGCGGTATCCCTCATCGCCCTGGCGTGCCGAGCGGCTGGAGACGTCGCCCACCAACACCCCGCCCGACGTGGTGCGAGGATTGCGGAGCGAGCACAACGTGCCCGCCGGTTCCTCGACAATCACATCCACGTCGGCTTCGCCCAGCCACGAGACCTCGATGACGCAGTCCCGCGCCACGGCTTCATCCAGGGCGGCCTGATAGCGGGAGGCCTGCTCCTCCAGATTCTTGGCCTTCAGTTCGTCCAACGCGGCCTTGGCGGTCCGCAGGGCGTTCAGCCACACGTCCTGGTGCTTCTCGGGGAAGACCTGGCTCAAGATTCCCACGGTGGACCACTGGATGCCCTCCAAGTCATGGAGCTTTTGCGCGACCTTCAGTCCGGCGACGTAGGGTTCCGGCCATTCCGGCGCCAGGGAAGCGGCTTGGCGATAGACGCTCAAGGCTCGGGCGTCCAGGCCGTGACGCTCCAATTGGATTCCCAGGGCCAAGAGGTCGAGAGGCTCCACGGCGAAG
>JAAZNR010000160.1 GCA_012798155.1 Thermogutta sp.
CTACGACATCAATGTCTGCCGCCACATGGTCCAAGGGGTGGACGTGTGGCTGAACAATCCCCGGCGGCCGCTGGAGGCGTCAGGGACGAGCGGGCAAAAGGCGGTCCTCAACGGGGCCCTGCACATGTCGGTCTTGGACGGATGGTGGGCGGAGGCCTATGACGGGGCGAACGGCTTCGCGATCGGCTCCGGAACCAGCCATTCCGACTGGAACGTGACCGATGCCCGGGACGCCCAAAGCCTTTACGGCGTCCTCGAAGACGTGGTCGTTCCCATGTTCTATGACGTGGACGAGAACGGCCTGCCGCAGCAGTGGCTCCGCCGCGTGATGAATTCCATCAGCTCCTTGGCGTGGCGATTCAGCGCGCACCGAATGGTCGCGGACTACGTAAGATTAGCATACCTGCCAGCCGCCGGCGGCCTCAGCGCCGAGATGAAATGACGGCGGCTCGCGCGTCATCGTTCGCGGACATCGGCGAAAGTGCCGTCTATTCCGCGCGCCGTCCGCGGCCGGAATCGCGCGGCTGCCGCCGTACCGCGAGGGGAAATTCGAAAACGTATGCCGGAAGTCTTTTTATTTCGACACCGAGTTCGGGCCGACGAGATCGACATGTTGGGCCACGCCAACAACGTGGTCTACGTGCAATGGCTTCAGGACGCCGCCGTGGCCCACTCCGAAGCCCAGGGGTGGCCGGGCCGCCGGCATCTGGCCGTGGGGAGCGGTTGGGTCGTGCGGTCGCACTACATCGAGTATTTGGAGCCGGCGCGGGCGGGCGATGAGATCGTCGTGCAGACCTGGGTGGCGAGCTTCAAGAAAGTGACGTCCGTGCGTCGCTACCGCATCTACCGTGCCCCGGACGGGCTGCTGTTGGCGCGAGCGGAAACGCATTGGGCCTACGTAGCGTATGCCACCGGCAAGCCCTGCCGTATCCCCCAAGAGGTGATTGACGCCTTCGTCGCTGCCGGTGAGGACGTGCCGCCGTACTCGCCGCCAAGCGGCCGGAACCGCCCGAATTGGGCCGAGGATGCGGGGGCGAGCGCGACCGCCGTCGCATCAGCGCCCGATCGGTCGCCTTGATGTTGTTCCTTGCCCGGTTCTTTGCCCGCGGAGGAGATTCCCTCCGCATGTCTCCCCGGTCTGCGGGCGCTCGCCGCGGCCGGCATCCAGAAGTTGGGAGGGTGACTCATGAATGTATTGGTGATACTGGGGCATCAGCACCAAGGCAGTTTTTGCCACGCGATCGCCCAAACCGCGTTGTCGGTTCTTCGTCAGGCCGGTCATCGCACGGTCTATCACGATCTGTATGCCGAACGATTCGATCCGATTCTCCCGCACGAGCAGATTCCGAAGGATGCCCAAGTGCCCCCGGAGATCCGCCGCCACTGCGAGGAGCTGGCGTCGGCGGACGGCTACGTGATCGTCCATCCCAACTGGTGGGGACAGCCGCCGGCCATCCTCAAGGGGTGGGTGGACCGCGTGTTTCGTCAAGGCACGGCCTACGATATCTCGGGCGAGGGAGTCGTCGGTTTCCTGAAGGATAAACGGGCCCTGGTGATTACGACCTCCAACACGCCGCGCGAGGACGAGTTGCGGTTGTACGGCGACCCCTTGGAGAACCTTTGGAAGAACTGCATCTTCGGTTTCTGCGGCCTGCAAGACTTCCGCCGCCGCAACTTCGACTCGATCGTGATGAGTACCCCGGAGCAGCGCGCGGAATGGTTGAAGGAGGTGGAAGGGTTGGTCCGCGCGATGTTCCCGGCGTGATCGTGAGCGGTTCGCCTTGTGGCTGCCGGCTCGCCCGAAGCGACCTTCAGCCGCCGATGTCATCACAGTGATCCGTTGCTCAGGTCCGTTGCTCAGGGGTGAGGTCGCAACCGGCTCCGTGATCCTGCCCGGCCGTTTCCGGAGCCGCCCTGCTGCGCGTAGAATGGTCGCTTGAGATCGGTCGCGGCGTCGTGCCTTCTCGGTCTGGAGGCGGTGCCATCGGGGCGGCGAGACACCGGCGGCCGCGGGACGACGGGACGCAGGCGATGGAACCGGCTTTTCTCCCCGACGATGCTTACCGGCGGCGGCTACTGGCGGTGGTGCGTTTGGCGCTGGTGCCGGGCGTCGGTGCGCGGACGTATCATCTGCTCGTGGCGCGGTTCGGTTCGCCGGATGACGTCTTCCAAGCATCGGCGGAGGACTTGGCGGCGGTGTCCGGCGTAGGGCCTCGGCTGATTCGCGGTCTTCGAGAGCCGCCCACCGCCGAGGAAGCATCCGCCGTCTTGGACGAGTGCTCCGGCCTCGGCATCGACGTCATTTGGGATGAACATCCGCGGTATCCGCGCTTGCTGCGGGAAATCCCCGATCCGCCGCCGCTGCTGTTCGTCCGCGGTGAACTCAAGCCGGAGGACGAGTTGGCGATTGCCATCGTGGGTACGCGTGATGCCTCGCACTACGGTTTGACGATGGCGGAGCGGTTGGCGGGCGGGATGGCGCGAGCGGGTCTGACCGTGGTCAGCGGCTTGGCGCGAGGCATTGATGCCGCCGCGCACCGGGGGGCCTTGGCGGCCGGCGGGCGGACCGTGGCGGTGCTCGGCAGCGGCGTGGACAACATTTATCCTCCGGAACATGCCAATCTGGCCGAAGACATCCTCCAACAAGGGGCCTTGGTGAGCGAGTTCCCGCCCCACGCGGCGCCCCATGGAGGCCGCTTCCCCCAGCGGAACCGCATCATCAGCGGCATGAGCGTGGGGACTATCGTGGTCGAGGCCGGGGACAAAAGCGGGGCCTTGATCACCGCCCGGCATGCGATGGAGCAGAACCGCGAGGTCTTCGCCGTCCCGGGACGCGCGGACCAATTGCAGGCCCGGGGGTGCCACCGGCTGTTGCGCGACGGGGCCGCGCTGGCGGAGACGTCGGAGGACATTCTGGAGCAATTGGGGCCGTTGGTCCGCCCCGTCAAGGCCGGCGATGCCGTCGTGCGAAAGCCGCTGGAATTGACGCTCAACCCCATCGAGCAGCAAATCTTGCAGGCCCTGGACGACGATCCGACGCCGATCGATCGCTTGATCGATGTTACCGCTTTGTCCGCCTCCCAAGTGCTGGCCACCTTGAGCGTGCTGGAGATGCGGCGTCTGGTTCGGCGGGTAGGGGGCACGATGGTGCAGCGGCTATAGCGATGAAGGTTGCGCCCCGCGTATTCCGGCCATTCCGCCGCGGCTAGAATAGGGGAAGTGAAGCGGTTCTTTATGGTGGCGATATGCGAGAGCCGTGCGCGGAATCGGCGGTTCGCGGCAGGTATTGGTCCAAGAAGGAGTTCGGCCGGGTGAGTTTCGCGGAAATGGTGTCTCACGAGGGCGACGCGGACAGGGCATCGCTGCGGCGGGCCTTGGCGGCCGCGGAAACGGCGGCGGAGCTGAAGGGCCGGGATATCGTCATCCTCGACATGCGGGAACAAACCGGGTTCTTCGATTACTTCGTGATCGTTTCCGGTTCCAGTCGCCGCCAACTCCACTCCATGAGTGAAAACATCGACGACGTTCTGACCAAACGCGAAGGCGCCAAACGCATCGGCCTGGAAGGGGTCGGCGACAGCCGCTGGATTCTCCTGGATTACGGCGACGTGGTGGTGCATTTGTTCGACCCGGAATTGCGGGCGTATTATGCCCTGGAGGACCTCTGGGCCGCCGCCCGGCGCGTGGACTTCTCCCCCTCATCATCCCCCCAAATGCCCTGAAGGAGTGCGGCGTGGCAGGAGGCAAGAGCGTTCTGGGCGAACTTCGTGCGCGGTTTCATGCGGCGCTGAGCGGTCTGGTCGATTCCACGGCGGAGTACCTGGCCCTCATCCATCGCAGCCAGAGTGAACGATTCGGCGACTACCAGGCCGATCTGGCCATGCCGCTGGCCAAGCGGCTGGGGAAAAAGCCGCGCGACCTGGCCGCCCAAATCGTCGCCCGGCTGGACGTCGCCGATCTGGCCGAGCCGCCGGAATTGGCCGGGCCGGGCTTCATCAATCTCCGCTTGAAGGACGACTATCTGGTCCGCCGCGTGAATGCCTTGATCCACGATGAGCGGCTGGGCGCCCCGACGGTGGAAACGCCGCGGACGTTCGTCCTAGACTACTCGGCCCCCAATGTCGCCAAGCCGATGCACGTGGGCCATATTCGCTCCACGGTCATCGGGGACGCGCTCTATCGGACCCTGCAATTCGTCGGGCACCGTGTCATCAGCGATAATCACATCGGTGATTGGGGCACGCAATTCGGGATGATCCTCTACGGCTATCGGCACTTTCTCGACGCCGAGGCCTACCGCCGTAATCCCGTTGCCGAGCTGGCTCGGATCTATCGCGTGGTGCGGCGGTTGATGGATTATCACGAGAGCAAGGCGGCGCTCCCCGCGCGGGAGGCAGAAGCGGAGCGGCGCCGCGCTGCGGTGCAAGAGCTTCGCGCACGACTCGCCTCCGCCGACGAGAAAACTCGGCCTAAAGTAGAGAAGGAACTTCGCCGAGCGGAGGCCGCGCCGGCCGACGCCGAGCGGGATTGGCAGGCCGCCAAGGCCTTGATCGCGGAGGTGGAAGCGGACCCCCAATGGTCGGCCTGGGCCGCCGCGCACCCCGATATCGGCAAGGCGGTCTTGGCCGAAACGGCGAAACTGCACGCCGGCGACGCGGAGAATCTTCGGTTGTGGCGAGAGTTCCTGCCGCACAGTCGCGACGAAATGGAACGCGTCTATCGGCGATTGGGAATTCGCTTCGACCACACACTGGGAGAAAGCTTTTACCACGATCAATTGCCGGCTTTGACCGAGGAACTGTTGCGGCGGGGAATTGCCCGCGTCAGCGACGGCGCGGTCTGCATCTTCTTCGACGATCTGCCCGCCCCGATGATCATTCGCAAACAGGACGGGGCGTTTCTCTACGCCTCCACCGACTTGGCGACGCTCCGTTGGCGGATGGAGAACTGGCGGCCGGATGCCATCCTCTACGTGGTCGATCATCGCCAAAGCCTGCACTTTCGGCAGCTTTTCGCCGCGGCGAGGATGCTGGGCTACCGCGACGTGACTCTGGAACACGTGAGCTTCGGCACGGTGCTGGGGGAGGACGGCAGGCCGTTCCGTACGCGGGCCGGCGATACGGTCGGTTTGGAGTCGCTGTTGGACGAGGCCGTGCGCCGGGCGGCGGAGATCGTCGCCGCCAATGACGATGCCAAGCCGCAGGGACCCGAGCTGTCGCCCGAGGAACGCCGCCGCGTGGCCGAGGTCGTGGGCATCGGCGCCTTGAAGTACGCCGATCTGTCTCAAAATCGCAGCAGCGATTACGTCTTCAGTTATGACAAGATGTTGGCCATGACGGGCAACACCGGTACGTACATGCAGTACGCTTACGCCCGAATCCAAAACATCTTCGCCAAAGGGGGCGTCGATATCGCGGCCTTGCGTGCGAGCGGCCATGCGATCCGGCTGACGCATCCCGCGGAACGGGCGCTGATCCTGGAGATACTCCGCTTTCCCGAGGCCGTGGAATTGGTCTTGGAGGATTATCGGCCGCACCAACTCACCGCCTATTTGTTCGAGCTGGCCAACCGCTTTTCAACGTTCTACCAAGAGTGCCCCGTGCTCCAGGCCCCGTCGCCGGAGGTGCGCGCCGGTCGGCTGCTGTTGTGCGACGTGACGGGCCGCGTGATCCGCCGCGGTTTGCAACTCTTGGGGATCGAAACCGTGGATCGTATGTAGGCCGGCGTATGTAGGGCGGGGTGCCTCGCCGTGACCTTCAGCGAAGACCTTGGTCACGGCGTCTCGCTCACCAATCGCTGCGTTTGTAGAGGCCCGGCCGTTGCCAGGGTTCGGTGCGGATTTCCTCGCCCTCCGCCGTCCGCTCGATGAGCATGTGCCAAAGTTCCGGGGCGACGCCGTCGCCCGCGATCGATCGCAATCGCAGGGAACGACCTGCCCGTCGGAAGCACGCCTCGGCGAGGTGAGAGCGGAAACTGCCGCCAAGACTCCCGTGGAATACGAGGCGGCCGGGCTTCCGGAAATTCGGAGCCGTAACGTGCCGGCGCCGCCGTCACTGCGTGCACTGGCGGCGGTATTTCGTCGATAGC
>JAAZNR010000161.1 GCA_012798155.1 Thermogutta sp.
GAGCAGCCCCAGCGGATCGCTCTTGTAATCGTGGCCGTGCCAGATGTCGGGCCGCAAACGGCGGCACATTTGGGCCAATTCACGGACCAGGCGCCAGTCCCAGGGGCCGCGGTCCGGCAGATCGATGAGGGGCGTTCCCCATGCCTCGGCGCGGCGGCGCAAGACTTCAAAGCCGGGGTCCCGCGGCGGATGCAGATATAGGCATTGCGCGTCCCAGCCCGCCGCGCGCAAATGAAGCGGCGACCGCAAGATCGTCTTTTCGGGGCCGCCGCCCGTCCCCGTCACGGTTCGGACGTGCAGGACCAACGGGCGCCGTTCCGAGTCGCGAGCGAAGCGAGCCGGCGAGCCATCCTCCACGGCGGAAAACTTCATGGCCAAGTATGCCGCTCCGATCCGCGCCATGGGCGGTGCGGAACACCGTTCGTGTGAAAGCCCAACTCGAAACGCTAGGCCGGCAGCGTTAGGGCGAGCTGCCTTCGATGACGGCCAACGCGATTTCAGACTTTCCGAAGGGGGCGCTGACCTGAATACCCGCCACGCGGTCCCGGACCCGTTCCACGGCCTGCCGCGCGATCTCCACGCCCATCTTCCATTGATCGTCCCGGCTGGAGACCGAGGCCATCTTGTCCATGACCCAATCCGGAATGATCACGCCCGGCACTTCGTTTTTCATGAAGGTCGCGTTCCTCAAACTGGCCAGGGGCCAAATGCCGGCTATGATCGGGATATTGTACTGCTGCACCCGGTCGAGAAAACGCAACAGAGCGTCGGGGTCGAAAACGGGCTGCGTAATGGCGAATTCGGCTCCCGCTTCCACCTTTTGGCGAAATCGATCGAGTTCGCGTTCCTGATCCAGGGCCGTGGGATCCAGCCCCACGCCGATGAAGGCGGCCGTCGGCGGATCGATCGATTGGCCGCCCAGGTCCACGCCTTGGTTGAGTCGTTTTTGCACCTGCACCATGCCGATCGAGTCGGTATCGAAGACCCCCGTGGCATGCGGATAGTTTCCCAGCTTCGGCGGGTCTCCGGTCACGAACAGGATGTTGTGAACCCCGCAAGCGGCGCAAGCCAGGAGGTCGGCCTGCATGCCGATCAAGTTGCGATCCCGGCAGCAGAAGTGCAGAATCACCTCGATCATGGCCTCGCGCTGGATGCGATCGGCGGTAATCAAGGGCGAGATTCGCGAGCTTGCCCGCGGACCGTCGGGAATGTTCACCGCGTCCACTCCGTGACGATGCAGGAGGCGGCTCTTGGTCACGATGTCTTCCAGATTGTAGCCCCGCGGCGGGACCAGCTCCACCGAAGCCACCCAGCGACCACGCGCCAAGCGAGAGGCGAAGCGAGAACGATCGGCCACGGGGACGGGGGTTTTCAACTCGGCCTGCCCGGCCGGCGAGACCAAGATCGGCTTGGTTCGTGCCCGGGTTAGGGGCTTGATCGTTTCGCACAAGGCACGAATGTGTTCCGGCGTCGTTCCGCAGCAACCGCCCACGGCCGCCGCCCCCAACTGGACGTAGCGCTTGCCGTATTCCGCGAAGTATTCGGGCGAGCAATAGTAGATCCGCCGGTTTTCCACCTCCTTGGGCGTCCCCGCATTGGGCTGCACAATCAGCGGACGGCGCACGAATTTTAAGGCTTGATCGACCGCGCCGAGCATGCCGTGCGGCCCGGAACCGCAGTTCAGCCCCCATGCCACGGGCTGCGGCAATTCCTCGGCAAGCGGGGCCAGCAAACGCTCCACCGTCTCCCCGGACGCCGATTCGCCGTCTTCGTACACGGCCGCCGAGAGGACGTAGGGAACGCTCGGCCGCTCCTGCATGGCCCGCGCGCAAAGCTCCAGCGCCTCGCGATTGGGCTGCGTTTCGAAGAGGATGAAATCGACCCCCGCTTCCGCCATGACGTCCACTTGTTCCAGGATCAATCGTTGCTGGGCGTCTTCGTCGCGCGCCGCAGCGCCCAGCGGCCCGATCGAACCGGCCACGTACACGGGTCGATCGGCCTGATCGGCCGCTTCCCGGGCCAGCCGCACTCCCGCCCGAATGATGGCCTCGAGACGCTCTCCCAGGCCGTACTTCTCCAATCGCGGGCGATTGGCGCCGAACGTGTTCGTGGTCAAGACTTCCGCCCCGGCATCGCAATAGTCCTGGTGGATTTGCCGGATCAGCTTCGGCTCGGAAAGCGAAAGCTCGTCGAAACAGCGATTGGTAAACACGTGGTGCCGATAGATCTCCGTCCCCATGGGGCCGTCGAAGACCACCACGCCCTTTTGCAGGAATTCAGCGAAGGGAGGTCGTGCGCTCATCGAGATACTGCTTTTCCGAACCTTTGCACCGCGCGCCAAAAAATCGAGATACTGCTTTTCCCAACCTTTGCACCGCGCCGCCAAAACCAGGTTTGCGATCCGATCCTACCGATCGCGCGGAGAGAAAGAGATTCCGCATCGACGATATCGAGCGTTTCCCGATACCGTCCTGCTCGAACTCGGATCATCCCGATCATTATGACCGATGCGGGAGCGGAGACGAATGGGGGTGATTCGCTGCTTCGGCGGCGGATCGGTGCGGGTCGGCGTGCTCCGCGAGACTTGCCCGCCGCTTCGTGGAAGCCAAGCCCCGCAGCCGCTCCGGCTCAGGCGCCTGGGGGCGACGGGGCCGCATTCCCCGCCCTTCCCGTCGAATCCCCGACCGTGACGGTCTTCAGCCGGCCTTGCCGGTCCACCAGCAGCGTGAACGGAGATTCCGTCCGCGCGATGACTTCATCGAAGCGATGAGGCTCGCTCAGCGGTTCCCCGTTGACCGCAAAAATGTAATCCCCCGCCCGAACCCCGGCCTGCTCCGCCGGAGACCCGACCAACACATGCGTAACGAGGACTCCTCGGGGTTCCGCATCATCCGGCTGCCATTGCATTCCCAATCGCAACGGCTCTCCCTCAAGGACCAGGTCCCGCTCCGCCCTCGCACCGTCGGCGCTGGAGAGCGTCAAACGTACGGCGGGCCGCCGCGCCAGCAAGAGAACGGCCGTCAGACGTTCCGAGGAAGGGACGGGCACGCCGTCCGCGGTTTCGACGAACCAGCCCGCTTCCAAACCGGCACGCGCCGCGGGCGAGTCCGGACGGACCTCCGCTATCCGCACGGCAAGACCGCCGGACTCCGGCGGCGGGACATCCTCGGTTACCATCCCCGTGCGATCCCGCCACGGTTTGGGTTGCGTCAAGAGCGCGTCCCAATCTTTCGCGGACTCGTCCTTGGAGGCGGCTCGAAAGGCCATCGGCTCCTCCCGGTCGGCCAACGTCACGGCCAGCTCGAAAACCAAGCGAGTGACGGCTTCCATGCCCTCCACGTTGATCTTCTCCGTGTCGTCCGTGGCGGAGTGATAGTCCTCGTGCATTCCCGTGTGGAACAGCAAATAGGGGACATTCTTGCGGAAAAATGGGGCGTGGTCGGTATCGCGGCGATTCCACCACGAATAGTCCAGGCGCAAATCCGCCGCGCGGTTCAAGCCGGCCAACATCTCGCGGAGTCCATAACTGCTGCGGATGCCGTACAATTCCACGCGATCGTCTCGCAGTCGCCCGATCATATCCATGTTCACTAGGAATCGGACCTTATCGAGCGGCCGCGTGGGATTCTCGACCCAATGCTTCGATCCGAGGAGTCCCTTTTCCTCCGCATCCCAAAACGCGAAGAGGACCTTCCGCCGCGTGGGCCTTGCAAGCAGCGTAAAGGCCTCGGCTATTTCCAACAGTGCCGAGGTGCCGCTGGCGTTATCGTCGGCCCCATTGTGGATCGTGCCCGGCTCATCGCGGACGTTCCAGACGACCCCGTAACCGACGTGATCGTAGTGCGCGCCAACGACGATGATTTCGGCGTCGTGGGCGGCATCGGCCGGCCATTCGGCGAGGAGATTGCGGTAACCGTCGCCGAACGGCTGGAAGAACCCGTCGCTGCCGGCGGGATGGAGTCCCAGCTTTTCCAGCTCGCCGCGGAGATACTCGCCCGCGGCCAGGCCGCCAGGCTTGCCCGCCTCCCGGCCCTCGAGCGCGTCGTCCGCGAGAAATGCCACGGCGTCGTGCAACTCTCCGACCGTGATCGACATGACCGCCGCGCTATCGACGGCATCGCCCGCCCACGCTCCCGGCAACGATCCCCCGCCGCTGAAACCGGCGGCAACCATGATCGCCGCGCAAACGGCGGCACGGGCTACGGCAGCACGAGCGACGGCAACACAAGCTATCGACGCGCGATGCCGAAGCCTCGCTTGAGGCCGTCCTTCACGGCGGATCAGACCGGCCGCCCGCCAAGAAAACAACGTCCCTCGAGAACTTGCGGATATCATCGGAATCCCCTCTGCAAGATCACGTTTCCGAGTAACCGTTCACGGGAAGTCTCCCGGTTCTCGCACGGAAACGCAGAGCACGCCGAGAAAACAGGGTTGGAGCTATACCAATTTTTCCTCGGTGCCCTC
>JAAZNR010000162.1 GCA_012798155.1 Thermogutta sp.
AGATTTTCCCCGTTCGTAGCCATCGACGTTGAACTACTGCTTGTGAACCTGGACCTCGACGGCGGAAAAGAGGCTCGCCGTCTCGCACCGGATTCTGCGCTCGGCCATGGCGAAGTAATGGGGGTCGACTTCGCAGCCGATGCTATGCCGGCCGCAGCGCGCCGCCGCAACAGTTGTGCTGCCCGTTCCCATGAAAGGATCCAACACGGTGTCGCCGACGAAGCTGAACATCCGAATAAGTCTCTCCGCCAATTCCACCGGAAAGGGGGCGGGATGATCTCGCGTGGATGCCCCCGTTAGTCCGGTCCAGATCTGCTGAAACCACTTTTGATAGTCTTGAACGGAGATCACGCTCAACACGCGCTCGGCGAGCGACGGTTTGCGGTAACCACCCGGTTTCCTCTGCATCAGAATGAACTCGATGTCGTTCTTAATTACCGCATTGGGTTCATACGGTTTTCCCAGGAAACCGCCCCCGCCATGCTCCACCTCGTAGGCCGCATTCGCGATTTTGTACCAGATGATGGGCGCAAGGTTGTCGAACCCGATGCGCCGGCAATGCTCTTGAATGGAGGCATGGAGCGGTACGACGGTATGCCGGCCGTCGTTCTTGCGACGGGAAAGACACACGTCACCGACGACGCAGATCAGTCGCCCCCCAGGGACCAGGGCGTTGAAGCACTGCCGCCACACGCGATCAAGCTCGACGAGAAATGCCTCGTAGTCCGAGACATGGCCCAGTTGACCTTCCGACTGCCGGTATTCCTTGAGCGTCCAGTAGGGCGGCGAGGTTAAGACGAGATGCACCGACTCCGGTTCTAAATCTCCAAGATTTCGCGCATCTCGAAGGAGCAGCCGATGAGTCGTGGGGATCGATCGGACGGCGTTGTCAATGAGGCTCATCAGACGCGGGTCCTTGGCAATCGCGGGGATCGCGGTCTGTGGGCTCTCTATCGAACGCAGCTCGTTCGGGACCCAGTCCCGGAGCTGCTGACTTCGCTCTTGCGCAAGCGCGGTTCGGGACTCCTTCAATCTTCTCGGCCTCCTCGGGCGGTCGCACGCCGTGCCTGCTTTCCACTTGTTACAGGATCTCTTCCTGGCGACAACTGGAAGGTCCGGCGCAGGCTCCTTATCGACGGGCGACCCTTATTCTTTCACCGTCCACGGGCATGTGTCAACCAGCGCGAAACCGAGATCTCATGGCACCATGAAGGCTTTACGGAGACGCCGAGAGGCCATGGGCACGCTGCAAATCGCTTCCACGTTGGTTTGGGGTCTGGTCACCAGCCGCATCACTTTGATCGGCTTCGGCGGAGGAATCGGCTCCGCTGCCCAGTACATTATCGGCCGCGCGATCCACGAAAACGGCCGGCCCCAGCATTTTCCGCTGGGCACGTTCCTGGTCAATTTTCTCGGCTCGCTCCTGTTGGGTTTTCTGATGGGTCTGCTCTGGGAGCGGAAACCCGACTCCGCGGCCGGCGGCCGGCCGTCGAAAGGCCGCCGTCAGAGATCCGTCGATTGCAGATTGGCGATACGGGCCAGGAACTCCCGCATCGAGGGACATCGCTTTTCCTTTTCCGGCTCGATGCAGGCATGGATCGCGGCGGCCAGGTCGGGATGAATCTGCGGGCGACGGCGGCGGATATCGGCGGGCGGGGTGTTGTGGGTCATGGCCGCCATCCCCGTCGTGCCCCGCTCCCACGGCAGCTCCAGCGTCAGCATCTCGTACATCGAGACGCCGTAGGAAAAGATGTCCAGCCGCCGGTCTTTGGGATGACGCCGCACCACCTCCGGGGCCATGTAGTTGGGCGTACCGGAGCGATTGCCGGGCTGCATGAAGGGCGGCGTGGCGGGGACCGTCAGGCCGAAATCCGTCAGCTTCAGGATGCGCAAATCGCCCGTCAACATCAGGTTGCGCGGGCAAATATCGTGATGGATGTAGTCCATCTCGTGGACCGTCGCCACGGCCTCCGCTGATTGCCGAATGTAGGGCAGCAGCGGCCGCTCGTGCAGCACCGGGCTGTTGGACACGATGTGGGCGTGCAAAACCCCGCCCGATAGATATTCCATCACCAGATACGGCTCATCCGCGGTCGTCCACCCGTACTCGTAGGTTTCCACGATAAAGGGATGGATCATTTGCGTGGCGATCTCGCCCTCGCTGGGCTTATGGAGTCCGCGAAAGCGGGCCTCGTGGGCGGCTACCTTGGCGGGGTCCGCGATCTTCAGCCCCACCACTTGGCCGCGTTCGCGATCGCGGGCGACGTAAAACTTCGACATCGTCCCGGCCACGCCTTCCCGCAGGATCTCGAATCGCTTGCGGACGTCCAGTTTGCGGCGGGCCGCGCCCCGCGCGGCGGGTTTGCCGCCGAAGAGAGTTTGAAAGAAGCGCCAGACCATCGTTGCTCTCGCCCGTTGCCGCAGGCCCGTGCACCCGCCTTATCAAGAGGGAATCGCGTCGCTCGACCGCCTTCTCCCCAATTCTAGCGCCGCCGGGCGAACTCCGCGATGACCGCCGCCCCAACGCCCCACGGCAAGAGAACCGACGCCCGGCAAGAGATAGGCCGCCGGACCAGCCCGGCGATCGCCCATCCCGGAGAGGCGGAGGGTCTGCCTTTGGCGGACGCCTACTTGCCGCAGTAGTCGATCAGCCGGGCAAGCTCGCTCTTCAAGTCGGGCCGGCGGACGATCCGATCGATGAACCCGTGCTCCAGCAAGAACTCGCTGGTCTGGAATCCCTTGGGCAATTCGATGCGGATGGTGGCCATGATGGTCCGCGGGCCGGCGAACCCGATCAGGGCCTTCGGTTCCGCGATCACGATGTCGC
Source organism: Thermogutta sp. (assembly GCA_012798155.1). GTDB lineage: Bacteria > Planctomycetota > Planctomycetia > Pirellulales > Thermoguttaceae > Thermogutta. Next base: position 2,828 of record JAAZNR010000162.1, read on the forward strand.
CGAGGGAGGCGAAACTGGCGGCCACCCCGCCCATCGTGGGATTGGTGAGGACCGAAAT
>JAAZNR010000163.1 GCA_012798155.1 Thermogutta sp.
GACTGGCGCTGGATACGGCCGAGCGGCTCGACATGAACGTGTGGATCTATGATGAGAACTCCTATCCCTCCGGATTCGCGGGCGGTTGGGTGCCGGAGGAGATGCCCGAATCTCGCGGCCGAGGCCTGAAATGGATCGAGACCGATGACCCGACTAAGGTGCCGGCTGAGGCGGTGACGGTCCATCGTTTGTTCGATGACCGCTACGAGGATGTTACGGCGGATTTCAAGGCCGGCAAGCCCCTGCCGGCCGGCCGTTATCTCGCTACGGTCATGGAACGGGCGGCCGCCGCGCCCTGGTACGGAAACCGTTTTTACGTGGACCTGCTCTATCCCGGCGTGACGCAAAAGTTCCTGGAAATCACGCTGGATGCCTACCAACGCGAGATCGGCGGCCAATTCGGGAAACGGGTGCCAGGCTCGTTTACCGACGAGCCGCGGTTGCTCTCCGCCGGAAACTTGACATGGACGGAAGACTTGCCGGCCGAGTTTCAACGCCGAATGGGTTACGAATTGCCTGCGAATCTCCCCAGCCTTCGTTATCGCCTGGGAGACTGGCGAAAAGTCAGGCACGACTATTATCGCCTGCTGCTGGAATTGTTCATTGAGCGTTGGGCGCAGCCGTATTCCCAGTGGTGTGAAGATCACGGCCTGGAGTTTACGGGACACTACTGGGAGCACGAATGGCCGAATTGCGGCGTGGTTCCCGACAACATGGCGATGTACGCTTGGCACCAGCGTCCGGCGATCGACTGTCTGATGAATCAATACGCCGAGCACACCCACGCCCAATTCGGCAATATTCGGGCCGTTCGCGAGCTATCCAGCGTAGCCGACCAAATGGGCAGAAGGCGCACGCTGTGCGAAGTCTATGGGGCCGGCGGTTGGGACCTGCGGTTCGAGGACATGAAAAGGATCGCGGATTGGCTGGGCGTCCTGGGCATCAACACCTTCGACGAGCACCTTTCCTACGTCACGATCCGCGGTGCCCGCAAAATGGATCACCCCCAATCGTTCTCCTATCATGCCTCGTGGTGGAATGATTATCACGTCATGGCCCGTTATGTCACCCGATTGTCTCTGGTCCTGTCCGCCGGAGAGCGACACAATGAGGTTCTCTTGTTGGAGCCGACTTCCACCGCTTGGCTCTACCAAGGCGACGGCGCGACCGCCGATGAACTCCGCCGGCTGGGCGATCAATTCTTCGATTTGGTCAAGGCCTTGGAGTACGAGCAGGTGGAATACGACCTCGGTTGCGAGGATATCATGGGGCGGCATGGCGCGGTCCAAGGCGGGACCTTGCGCGTCGGCCGCCGATCGTATCACACCGTGGTCATCCCGCCCCTGTGCCGGAACCTCGAGTCGAAAACCATCGCGCTTCTCAAAGCCTTTCTGGAAGACGGCGGAACGGTCATTTGCTGCGGCGACGTGCCGGAGCTTGCGGGCGGCGCTGCGTCGCCGGCGATCGCCGGTTTGGCGACCATGCCGGGTTGGATCTCCTTGTCGCCTGCGGAGTTGCCGGCACGATTATTGAAGCGCCAAGACCCCGCCGTGCGCATTATCCGGCGGGAACCCCGGCAAGGCATCTTGCTGCACCAACGGCGGCGGCTCTCCGACGGCGAGATATTGCTCTTGGTCAATACCTCGCTCACGGAATCCGCGAGCGGCACCGTCGATGCACGTTATCCCGGCGTTCAGCAATGGGATTTGGAAACAGGCGCCGCGGCGGCTTATCCGTTCCAAAGGAACGATTCCGGCAGCGAGTGCGAATTCACGTTGCCGCCGGCGGGCAGCCTGGTGCTCTTCTTCAGCGCCAGGGAGCTGCCGAGCGTAAAGAGGCCGCAATGGGCGGAAAACACCGTGGCACCGCAGGGGCCGATCGAGGTTCGGAGACTGCAACCGAACGTCCTGACGCTGGATTACATGGATGTCACCGTCGGCGAGGAGACTCGCCCGTCCGCGTATTTCTTCGAGGCTTGCGATTGGGTTTTCAAGCAGCACGGTTTGCCCGGCAATCCGTGGCATGGGGCCGTGCAATTTCGCGACGAACTGATCTCGCGCCGATTCCCGGCCGATAGCGGTTTTACCTTGGGCTACCGATTCACCATACGCGAACAAGTACCGAATTCGCTTTGGATCGTCGTGGAACGCGGCGACCTGTATCGGATCGCCTGCAACGGGCAACCGCTGACGGTGAGCAAGGATTGGTGGCTGGATCGGGCCTTTCACCGGATCGATATCAGCCAGGCGGCGAAGCTGGGCGAAAACGTGGTGACGCTCACCGCTTCGCCCATGACGATGTGGCACGAGCCTGCTTCCGCCTATCTGCTGGGAGATTTCTCCTTGGTTCCGGTCGCCAAGGGTTTCGAGGTCGTGCCTTCCCAGCCGTTGGGGTTCACGGACGCACAACGTTCGGGCCACGGTACCGAACCGGACGGGACCATGTGGCTGTCGTCCGGCGTAGGTTTTCGGCCCGATTCCACGAACGATTACGCGCCGTGGCTGCTGTTCGATCTCGGCCGGCCGGTCGATCTGCGGTCTATAAGAGTCTGGAATTACAACGAAGTGAACTTGACTCAGCGCGGCGTCAAGGATTTCGAACTGATCGCCCTGGACCGCGGGGATGCCGACGCCGAGGGACGCTCGCTCGGCCGATTCACGCTGGCGCAGGCGGCAAGCGGGAAGACGGGCCCCTCCGAGCAGCCGCCGTTCCCGCAAACCTTGGCGGTCGCCGCCGACGGCGTCCGCTTTTTGAAGCTGGTGATCCGATCCAATCATGCGGGCGTGGTTTACCCTGCTACGCCGCAAGCTCCCGACAATGCTTTCGTGGGCTTGTCGGAAATCCGCTTTTACGAAGCCGCTGCCGGCGAGGAACGCGAGGTTGCCGGAACGGCGGTCGCCGCAGCTTCCAGCGAATTGGCGGAAGGGTTCGAACGGTTGGCCGTCCATGTGGTCGATGGGTCGGGGATGGAAGTCGGCTGGAATCTCCAAGGTTGTCCCTTTTACGCGGGCGATGTCTCCTACGGCACGCGCATCGTGGTAGAAGACGTCGCCTCGGCCGACTACTACGTGCGGCTGCGTCGCTGGAACGGAGCGGTCGCAAAGGTCCTGATCAACGGTCAGCCGGTTGGACATATTTATCATCAACCTTGGGAATGCCGCATCACACCGGCATTGAAGGTAGGCGAGAACCTTATCGAGGTTGTGGTCACGGGTACCCCCAAGAATCTGCTCGGTCCGCATCACGCCGGCATTCTGAGAGGTTCCGCCTGGCCGCACGCCTTCGCCCAAGGCCCCAAGGAGGGACCGCCGCCCGGATCCGCCTACGACACCATTTCCTACGGGCTGTTCGAGCCGTTCGAGGTCTTGGCGCGGACCCCGAAGAATTGAGCCTGCACCGTGGGGCGGGCCGGCCTTGGCTCCCCTACCGGCGGTGTTCGCCGGCGGTTCTTGTACGGCCGAAGGCCTCGGCATTGAAACTCGTCCGCGGCGGAGCGATGCCGGTATCGGCCAAGCCGACCGGTTGCGCCGCCCGTCCTCCGCGGAGATCGGCTCTTTTCGAAAATCAACGGGACGGGTTCCCGTATTCCGCCGGTCAACGTAGGATAGACGGAAAGGCTTCATCTCCGGGACGCAGCAGAGGCCGTCCGGCAATCGAACCCAATGAGCAGTTTCATCTCGTGGCGTGACGCGCCGGTTTTCCGACGGAGCACGCTCCGCCGTATCCGCCTTTCAATCCCCGCGGTGCAAGATCGTCCGGACGCTCGCTCGTTCGTTCCTGGGTACCTTTACCCGGTATCTTGTCCGGCCGCGACGATCGCACAGATGCCACGGCCCCAAGGAGCCGCCATTCCGAATGCCGCCTTCAGAGGAACATCTTCGCCGAAGCGTGTTGGAATTCGCCGATTCGGAATATCCGCATCTCCTGGAAGGAGAAACCGTCGAATCGGCTCTGGCTCGCTTGCGTGCGACGGGCTTCAAGAGCCGGGCGATCTATTTTTACGTCGTGAATGCGGAAGGGCATTTGGTGGGGGTTGTTCCCGCTCGCCGCATGTTGCTGAATTCCCCCGACACGCCGGTCGCTCGAATCATGGAGCGGCGGGTGGTCACGCTGCCGAAGACCGCCACGCTGGAGGATGCCTGCGAGTTGTTCATCCTGCATCGGCTCCTGGCGGTGCCCGTGGTGGACGAGGAAAAGCGGCTGATCGGCGTGGTGGAGGCCACGGTTTACAGCGATGAGATGGTTCGCCTGGCGGACGCCTCGGAGGAGAATTGGAACGAAGAGCTGTTTCAACTGATCGGCTTCACGCTTGCCGAGATCCGTCGCGGCAGCGGCTTCTCCATTTTTCAACGGCGCTTCGTCCTCTTGCTAAGCAATCTGGCCGGCGGTCTGATCTGCGCCGTGTTGGCCGGGATGTTCCGAGATTTGCTGAACCGTGCCGTGGCGCTGGCCTTGTTTATGCCCGTGGTCTTGGCCTTGGCCGAAAGCGTCAGCATTCAGACTCTGACGCTCGTGCTCGACCGTCAGCAATCGGGCGTCTTTTCGGGAAAGCGCGTTCTGGCTTTCCTTCAGCGCGAATTGCCCACGGGAATCCTGCTGGGGCTCGCGTTGGGTGCCCTTGTGGGGGGATTTGCCGCCGCGTGGGATCGGCAGCCGCTCCTTTTCCCGACGATCGCGGCGGGCATCACCCTGGGGCTCTTGATCGCGACGGTAATAGGCACCATCGTGCCCCTGCTGTTTTGGTTGGCTCAACGCGACGCGCGTCCCTCCGCCGGACCCGTGGTCCTCGCCCTGACTGACGTCGCGGCTCTCACGACCTACCTGCTGGCAGGGTTGCTGATCATGCCCTGACGGCTTTCGCGGGAGCTATTCCGGCTATTCCGGTTTCGTGCCGGCGATTCCGGCGGCGGTTTCCGCTCCGGCAGTGGTTTCCGCGTACGATCCCGCCACAACGCTCATGTCGCCATGATCTGAAGCAGACGCATATCCTCGGGATCGACTTGGCGGTGGGCTGCGTAGGTTTCTTCGAAGGGGGTAAGAACGAGACGCCCACCGATTTCCCCCGCCATCACGCCCGTCCTTCCTTCGAGAACGGCTCGTACCGCGAAGTCCCCCAACCGCGAGGCCAAGATGCGATCGGAGAAGACCGGAGAGCCGCCGCGTTGAAGGTGTCCCAGCGCCAGCACGCGGGTCTCGTAGGGGCAGCCCAGCTCCTGAAGTTGACGTTGAAGCTCGACGGCGCCGCCTTGTTCGTCCCCTTCGGCCACGATCATCATGACGGAGGTCTTGCGGCGTTGCACGAATTCATGGAGCAGGCGGACGATCTCGTCGGTGCGGGTGGGGGTTTCGGGGATGGCCGCGATCTCCGCCCCGCTCGCGATGGCGCAGAACAAGGCGATGCTCCCGCAATGCCGCCCCATCACCTCGACCAGAAACATCCGCTCGTGGGCGTCGGCCGTGTCGCGGAGCTTATCCACGGCATCCACGGCGGTCTGGACGGCCGTGGCAAAGCCGATCGTGTAATCGGTGCCCAGCAAGTCGTTGTCGATCGTGCCGGGACAGCCGACGATCCGGCCGTCCCAGAATCGGGCCAAGGCCGCGGCTCCGCGAAACGTGCCGTCGCCGCCGATGGGGATCAGGGCGTCGATCTCGTGCTTCCGCAGGATGTCGGCGGCTTTCCGCAAACCTGCCTCCGTGCGAAACTCCTGGGACCGGCTCGTATGCAGGATCGTGCCGCCGCGCCTCGCAATGTCGGACACGCTGCGGAGCGTCATGCGGCGGCCGCCGTCCTCGCTACGGAGGAAATCCTCGGCCAAAAGGCCGCTATAGCCGCGGCTGATCCCCGCCACCTCGTGTCCGGCCGCCAGGGCCGATCGCACCACGGCGCGAATGCAGGCGTTCATTCCCGGGGCGTCGCCCCCGCTGGTAAACACACCGATTCTCATCGCTCCTCGCCCTCCCAGTCGTCCCTCATGTGCCACCGCCATGAATCAACCAAGAATCAAGAGGACTCATCCAGTGATCCAGCGTATCCGAAGATGGTGCATGTGAAAACCGGGCCGGTGAACGTGCACAAGAGACGGCGGGCCTGAATAGTACACCGGCGGGTCGCTAATTCGCATTCTCTAGATTTCTGGGATTCCGGGAGACTGCTTCCCGCAAATACCCCGATTGAGCATTGCCGGCCGAGCCGGCCCTGTAGCATGAAAGGCCCGGCCGGGGTTGTGCCGACTCGTATCGATGTATCATGCTATCTGCCAACTCGTAACGATGTATCATGTAAGAGGGTCGGCACGCCGCTCTCAAAGCGTCGGCCTGGGTTCGATCGGCCGGGCAAGGCCGCGTGCGGGGATTTCGCGCGGCGGGCGGATACGCCGGGCGATGCAGCAACGGGCACGAGTGTGACCGCTTCTCGGCAGCAGGCACGAGTATGACCGTTTCCGAGGAACTGGAACGCCTTCACCGCTTACACCAAGAGGGCGCGATTTCGGATGAGGAATACGCGGCCGCCAAGCAACGGGTGTTGTCCGGAGAAACGCCGAACACGCCGCCCGCGCGGGGCTTTTTCGCGACGCTCGGCGGCTTGACGGGGGAGACCCCCGAGGCCCGAATCCGGTTCTGGACGACCGCCGTCCATCTCTCGCTCTTGCTTGGGTTCGTGATAATGCCGCTGGGCTTTGCCTCGCCCGTCTTGATTTGGCTTTGGTTCCGTGAGAGATTCCCCGAAGTGGACCGCCACGGCAAGAACGTGATCAACTTCCTCATCTGCTGGGGAATCGCGTTCGGCCTGTGTCTGGCGATCGGCGGGGCCGTCGCGGCGGCCGGCCGGCTCTTTCCGCTGGGGACTATGCCGATCCAGTTCGCGATAGGCGGCGCCGCGAGCATTCTGACCGTGACGGCGGTGGTCCTGCCGATCATCGCGGCCGTCAAGGCGCATCGCGGGGAAGAGTGGCGGTATCCTCTCGTCTATCGCTTCCTTCGCTGACGTCTTCCCCGTGTTTGCGGGTTGAAACGGCACGGCGGCCGCCGGTCGCTTTCGTCCCCTATAATGGCAGGCGAACCACACGAAGCGGGGCCGGCCGGGCTCGTGCTCGTCGCTCAACCCAGGCAGCCGGCATCCGCCTGCACCCGACTGAGCTTTACGGGTCTCCGTAAATCGCAAATAATGCCTTTTGTCGTGACCTCGGTAGGGGAGCCTTGGCATGTCGGATCGGTCGCGCAATTGGCGGCGGTGACACGGCTTGCCGCGGGCGAACGTGCCGCAAATGTTCCACGACGTCATGCTATGACTTCCGCACGGAGGGCGGCCGGGCGGTTTCGCTATTTCTCCCTGCAAGGACAAGGCTTATGGATTCATTGAAGAAAAAGCAAGGATTGGGATGGTTGTTGGCGGGGTCCGCGCTCGTGGTCTTGGCAATCGTACCCTGCGGTTGCGCCAAATCGCAAAAGTCGGAAACCGCTAAAGAGGACGCAGCTCAAGCGGAGCCAGGCTCGAACGTTGCTTCGAAGGGAACCGCGGCCGGGGCTGCCGTCCAGTCGCAACCCGGCGGCGAGGGTTCCGTGCCCGCCGGGGCCGCTGAGAGTCCGCCCCCGCCCTCCACGCAATCTCCCGAAGAGATTCTGCAAGCAATGGTGGAAGCCTACCGCAAAGCGGACAGCTATGCAGACAACGGCAAGATCATCATCCGTGGGATGTTCAACGACCAGCCGGTACAAAGCCAAATGGATTATGTGACGGCCTGGGAACGGCCCAACAAGCTCCGCTTGATCTGTTATGAAGGCTCCCTCGTCTCCGACGGGGAACAAGTTTTGGCGGCCGTGCGGACATTGCCGAATCAAGTCTTGCGGCTGCCCGCTCCGGCAGAGTGGACATTGACGGGATTGATGCAGGATACCGTCCTGGCGAACGGCTTGATGCAAGGCCCGACGCAAGGTTTTTCGTTGGTTCCCCCCCCGCTCGTGCTGCTCTTGGCGAAGGAACCCTTGAAGACTCTCTTGTATCAGGCCGGACCGCCGGAACTGCTGCCGCCCGGTACGTTGGGTACTTTCACGTGCGATCGCATTCGGGTTACGCGACCGGACGGCAACGCCGTTTTTTGGATCGACCGCCAAGAGCATTTGCTGGTTCGTTTGGAATACCCGATCGAGCAGATTCGGCGGGCGATGGGGGCCGGCCGGATGCGGGATTTCGTGATTTACGCGGAATTCGTGGGAGCCGGTCTGAACGTCACCGTCGATCCGGCGGCCTTCAAGTTCGAGGTCCCCACCGACGCCAAGATCGTCGATGAATTGCGCCCTCACGGCTACCAGTACCTGGGGAAGCAGCCGGAACCCTTCGAGTTTGTCGATGCCCAGGGTCAACCGCTCGATTTGCCGCGTCTGGCGGGAAAACCGGCGGTGCTGGAGTTTTGGGCCAAGAACGATCCCTATTCGCAATATCCTTTGAAACAGATCCAAACACTCCTTCCCGAGTACCGCGATCGCGTGCAGTTTTGGGCGGTCAACGTGGATCACGTCACGGAGGGGCTGGACAGCCGCGCCGTTACCAACGAGGAATTGCAGGGGCTTTTGAAGGCCTGGCAGGTCGATATCCCCCTTGCCCGCGATCCCAAGAACGACGCCGAGCGATGTTTCTCGGCGGTGTATCGTCCGCGCGGCGGAACGGTCCCCTCCATGGTGGTTCTTGGGCCTGATGGAACGGTGCAGACCTATCACTTGGGTTCGGTTCAAGATTTGGCCGAACGTCTCGGCTCTACTCTGGACAAGATTCTTTCCTGCGTCGACCTGGCGCAGGAAGAAAAGAACGGCTTTCAGAAGATGAAAGATGAATTGGGGCGATTGATCCAGGAGGCGGAGAGCAACGGGTTATACACGTTTCCCGTCGAGGAGATCGTCGGCAAGGCCTCGGTGCAGGCGGCCCCCGTTTCGCAACCGGAGCGGCACCGCTTGACGCAAGTCTTCCGCTGCGAAGCCCTCAAGTCGCCGGGCAATTTGCTGGTCTTCGATTCGGCCGGTGATGGTTCCAACACGGCGGACTCCCGCATTTTGGCGGTGGAAGACGCCAATACGGCGACCGAGATCGGCTGGGACGGCGGAATCGTGGCCCGCTATGTTCTGAAGCCGACCCCCCCGGATCTCGTGGACTTTCTGCGGACCGCGCGGGATGCGGCGGGAAAACGGCTTTTCGCGGCCTGGGGCATGGGCGGGCGACAACTGCTGGTTTTCGACGAAACCTTCCAGCCCGTGCTGCGTTTTCCCCC
>JAAZNR010000164.1 GCA_012798155.1 Thermogutta sp.
AGCGTCCAATACGTAAAGTTGACCGCCCGCGACCCGATCATCGCCCGCGACGGCCGCCCGTTCGGCGTGGGGCAGGGAAATCGCATGCGAAGCCTGGATTGGCCTTTGCCCTCCGCGGTGGCGGGATCGTTTCGCACGGCCTTGGTGAAATCGGCCGGCATGGATTTTACAAGGAATACGCCCGTCGAATTGCTCCGCGTGGAAGTGGCGGGCGTCTTTCCCGCCGTGCGGGATACCCTCTACTTGCCCGCGCCGATCGACTGCGTTTGGCAAAAAGACCAAGGACTGCATCGCGAAAACCAAGGACTGCATCGCGTCCAGCCGGTCCCGCTCGAAGACGGAGAGGGCTGCGACCTTCCCGACGCGGCGTTGTGGCCGGTGCGATTGACCGAGCGTCAGGCGGCCCAAGATTTCAAGCCCGAGGCGCCGCCCGCCTGGTGGCCGCTGACGAAATTGGTCGAATGGCTGGCCTCTCCTCGGGACCATTACCCGGAAACTTGGTTCCGGCACGAGCCGCCGTTTCTGAAATCGCCGATCCGGGATGCGCGCGACCATGTGTGTCTGGACGCGGAGCGAGGGGCGGCGGCGGAATCGCTGATCTACTCCACGATCGGCCTGAACCTTTCCCGCTTGCCCCGATTCGACGGCCCGGCGGACGGCCGCCGGTTCGAGCGATTCGCGGAGATTGCCCTTGCCCTCCGTGTCACCACCGCCGCCCAAATGGAGGAGCACGTCCTCGGGCTGGACGACTGGCATCCGCTGGGCGGTGAACGACGCTTGGTGCACTGGCGGCACGACGCCGAGGGCGAAGGCCTGTGGCGGTGCCCCGAGAAGCTGAAGTCGGCCCTGGAAGACGCGGACCGCGTCCGCATGGTCCTGGCGACGCCGGCGATCTTCGACCACGGCTGGCGGCCGGGTTGGCTGGACGAGAAAACTCTCACCGGCAAGCCGCTGGGCGACGGCCCCACGTTGCGGCTGCGGGGTGTGTGCCTGCCGCGCTGGGCCGCGATCTCCGGCTGGGCTTATGCCCCGCACGCGGATGACAACGGGCGGCGACGCGTCGTTCCGGAGCATCAGCCGGGTCCCAAGGCCATACGCCGCATGGTCCCGGCGGGCAGCGTGTACTTCTTCGAGAGAGTCGAGGGTTCGACTCGCGTTTTGGCGACCAACGGATGGCTCAAGCCGGTCAGTGACGCACCGCCCGATCGCCGCGACGGATTCGGCTTGGCGGTATGGGGTATTTGGTAACTTCAGGTGAGGACTCTTGTTATGCTTGCCACGCGATCCCGTTTCCACCGTCTTTACTGGCTGCATTGCCTGACTCCGACGCACGCCGGCGTCGGGCGAGGGCTGGGGTATATCGACCTGCCCATCGACCGCGACGCCGTGACCGGCAGGCCGATCATCCGCGGCTCCGCCTTCAAAGGCGTTTGGGCCGATCATTTCCAGGCCACGGAGTCCCAACGCAAGAAGGATGCGATGCTGCGAGCGGCGTTCGGGACGGCCGGCGCCGATAACGAAGCCAACTCCGGTTCACTCATCCCGACGGATGCCCATCTGGTCTGTTTACCCGTCCGCAGCTTTCGCGGCACGTTTGCCTGGGCGACCTCGCCGCTGACGCTGCAATCCCTGCGGCGGACCTTGGACTTGGCGGGCGTGGGCGACTTGCCCCCGGCCCCCGACGACCTCGCCGAGGAGGAAGCCCATCATCCCGACGGCGAGCTCCCAACCGCGCTCACGGAAAACGGCAAAGTCTATTTGGAGGACATGGATTTCACGGCCCGGCCGTGCCCCACGGCCTCGCAATGGGCCT
>JAAZNR010000165.1 GCA_012798155.1 Thermogutta sp.
CGAATGAGCCGTGCCCGCATCCACGCACTCTAGCGGCATCTTCCTTTTGACAACCTCCGGAACTGACCCCGAGCCGGAGAGAAAATACACACCCGCGACAGTCGCGTCGTCAAGCGTAAGCCATGCAACGTCCAAGGAAAATACATAATCCGAAGAAACACGACGTGCCGGACGCATCACTGCCCACAGCACAATTGGCTGTCGCAGAGCCTGCGGGCCGCTATGTATAAGCGCCTCACGAGCCTTGAAACAGCTCGGCAGTACCTCCGGATCGAAAACTGACTCACCGCGCAGGATACCATCCAGAACGCCTATCGTATTCACAACCTTTTTGCGATCATCGCTACCAAGGTCGCATCCAATCACGAGAATCATCAATGGGACCAGGCCCCAAACCCCGTGCGATCGCATCACGAAGCTCCTCCCATGGTAACCGTTCACGGGGTTCTTGCCTTATCGTGCCCTGCCCGACCCCCTAGCGGCAGGGCAACGACTATGATCTTAAACAGCGAAATCGCGATTGTCACGCCCCCTCCCATTTTGCAGAATTCCGGCTGACCGACCGCGCGATTGATCTTCCTTCGGCACATCGGTATGCGTAACTTTCCGCCCCATGAAGGTGCGAGAAAACAGTCGCGATTGGGAAGCCGGCCGGCCGGCGCGGCGTGTGGCCAAGCTGGAGGAAAAGCTTTTCGCGGCGATGGAACGCATCGCCGCCCTGGCGGAGGAGAACGCACGGCTCCGGCAAGAAAACCGGCAGCTCCATGAGCAGAATCGGAAACTCCATGACGAGAACCGGCGACTCCATGAGCAGAAGCGGCGACCCGGCGAAGAGAGCGAACGACTCAAACAGCAGTCGGCCGCCGCCCGCAAGGCTTCCTCAATCTCCTCCAGGCCGGCATCGAGCGATATCGTCAAGCCGCCGGGTTGCCGCGAGCTTTCCGCCGCACCCGAATGGATCGAATGGTGAACTTGGTCGGGCCCTCTGCTTCATAGCGACCATATCGCGAAACCGGATCGCGAAAACTGATAGGCGAACCGCAGCGGGACTGCGGCGCCCGCTTCGGTCTGCCGATAGATTAGTAGGGATCCCTGCCGACCTCCACTTCTTCGCGGCGAGGCCGTACGCGTCATGTCCGTGCAATCCGAATTGCGGCGCGACCTGTTATCGCTGTTCTCGCTTGCGCTGGCTTTATTTCTGATCGCTTCGCTGGCGACGTTTGATCCCGCGGACCCGCCGTCTCGGGCAGTCTATCCGGGCAATGAAAACCCGTCGAACGTTTGCGGCTGGGCGGGGGCCGTGACGGCCCATCTTCTGCTGGAATGGACGGGAATCGGCGCGGCCTACGCGACGATTTCGGCCGTCGCGCTCACGGTTGCCCTCCTGTTTCGCGTCCCGCTCGGGCGGCCGGGCATACGAATCGCCGGTTGGTTCTTCTCCCTTTTGGGGCTGACCGCCGCCGCCGACATCTTGATAACCTCCTGGAGCCCCGGAGTCGCCGTCGGACCGGGAGGTTATCTGGGAGCCCTCACGGCCCTCATCTTGAGGCAATACGCCGGTACGGCGGGATCGCTGCTGATCGCCGTCGTGTCGTTCGTGGCAGGCGTTTTGGTCGCAAGCAACGCCGACCTTCGGGGATTCACGCGAATTCTTTTTTGGCCGCTGCACGGCCTGGCGCAGGGCGTCATGCTGGTAGCCGGAGCATACGGGTTGCCGATCCCCGCGCCCGAGCGCAGCCCCCTCGATGCCAAACGCGGAGGGGAAGGCCGACGCGACAAAGCGACCTCGCGAATCGCAGACGGTCGGGCAAGGCAGGCTGACGGCGAAGGGGGGGGAGAAACCGTTCGCGTAATCAAGCCCGGCACCGATTCCCAGCCCGTCGAAAATCCCTCACCGGCCCCCAATCCGCCGCCCCCGCCTGCTCCCAGTCGCCGCGAGGATGTCAGGATTCGCAAGCCGCAGAAGCCTTCTCGTGAATCGCTCTTGGAGGAGATCGAATCGGTCGCGCATGCGGCTCCGCAAATCGATTACAAGCTGCCCTCGCTGGACCTCCTGCTCGAGTCGGAGCCGTTCCGCTTCGAAGCGCAAGAGCAAGATGTCCGCCGGAAGGCGGCGATCCTCGAAAAGACGTTCGCCGATTTCGGTTACCGCGTCCGCGTGGTGGAGATCCAAACCGGACCGGTGATTGCCCAGTTCGAGGTCGAATTGGAAGCCGGGCTGCGGCTGAGCAAGATCACCGTACTGGCGGACGACTTGGCCATCGCCCTCCGCGTGCCCAGCGTGCGCATCGTGGCGCCCATTCCGGGCAAGAATACGGTCGGCATCGAAGTCCCCAATAGCGAACGGCAGCTCGTTCGATTGCGGGAGGTGATCGAGGAATCGCATGCCAAGTTCTCGGCCATGCGCATTCCCATTTTCTTGGGGAAGGACGTGGCCGGAACGCCGCTGGTCGTCGATCTCTCCACGATGCCCCATCTTTTGATCGCGGGGCGGACGGGAACCGGCAAGAGCGTTTGCCTGAACTCCATCATCATGTCGATCCTAATGACGCGGACGCCGGAGGACGTGCGGCTCCTGCTCATCGATCCCAAAATGGTGGAGCTGAGTCCGTACAAGCGAATCCCCCACCTGATGCACCCCGTGGTCACGGACATGCGCAAGGCCGAGGCCATTCTCGCGTGGGCCGTGGAAAAGATGGAGGAACGCTACGGCCTCTTGGCCCGCGCCGGCGTGCGGCACCTCAGCGTTTACAACCAACTGGGCGAAGAAGAACTGATGGAGCGGATGCGACCGGAAAGCGAAGAGGATCGCGCCCGGATACCCACGCACATGCCCTACATCGTGATCGTGGCGGATGAAATGGCGGACCTGATGATGACCTCGGCCAAGGAAGTCGAGACGCACATCATCCGCTTGGCGCAGAAAAGCCGCGCGGTGGGCATCCATCTCGTACTGGCGACGCAAAAACCGACGGTCGACGTCATCACGGGCTTGATCAAGTCCAACCTGCCCGCCCGGATTTGCTTCGAGGTCGCCTCCCGCGTCGACAGCCGCGTCGTGCTGGACGAAATGGGGGCCGAAAAACTGTTGGGCAACGGCGATATGCTGTTCCTTCGCCCGGGTACCAGTACGCTCATTCGCGGGCAAGGCACTTACGTCAGTGACGACGAAATCAATCGCGTGATCGATGCCGTGGCCGTCCGCGAGCCGCAATTCGTCCAGGAACTGGTCCAACTGAAGCCGTCGTCGCCCGGCGGCACAGCCTCGCCGACGGAAGTCCGCGACGAGCTGTACGAAGCCGCCGTGGACATCGTGATCCGCGAAGGACGGGGCAGCGTGTCCCTCCTGCAACGGGCTTTGGGAATCGGCTACGGGCGAGCGGCACGGCTCATCGACTACATGGCCGAGGACGGGATTGTCGGACCCTATAATGGATCGCAAGCCCGGGAGGTGCTTATCAGTCTGGAGGAATGGGAAGCAAGAGGCGGAGAAATTCCACGGCCGGCACAAGGCGGATCACATGCAACCTCCGATACGCCGTCCGGCGGTTCCACCAGCCCAGTCGCCCTGCCACGTTCGGACAATCGGATCGTTTTGGTATCGCCGGGCGACCAGAGCGATCCTGCCCGAAGTGCGGGACCGTCGGCGAGGATATTGAACCCCGAGATGCCGGCTCTTTCGGGAACGGAAGGCCGTCAGCTCGACGCCAAACCGCAGGCCGTGCGGCGCCCCTTTGCCGGACCGGAACCGCCGGTCCATCGCGATCCCCTTTCCCGGAACGAGGACAAGAACGCACTCGCCCCTTGGGAGGAACAACCGACGCCGCATCGCAGAGCGGAAGGGGCGTGATTCGCGGCAGCTTCGCCTTTATGCGGGCGAAGTCCTTCGAATGGCCGTCTAACGGCACGGCCCCTGCTTATCGAACGCCGCACTACCGTGGCAATCCGTCACGGCATCACAAGCCGTCACGGCATCAATAGGCCTTGGTTTGGCCCGGCATGGCGCAAGGATAGATCCCGTCCGGACCGGGCTTCGGCTGCGGTTCGGCATCCCAGGTGTAGCCGCTGGGAGACAAATCCAGTTGCGAAGCGACGGCCTCGTCCCAAGTGACGATCTGACCGGAATAGGTCGCCATCCGACCCAGGATCGCCGTCATGGTCCCGAGGATGGTGGGGTCCACCTCGTTGTAGGCTTCGCCGTTGAGGTGGGCCTTGAGCAGGTCATTCCATTCCAATCCGTGCCCGTCCGGCCCGCGCTCCACCCGCACGGGATCGCGTCCTTCCACTTGAAGAACGGCGCGACCGTGGCCCTCGATGCCGACGTAGCCTTTCGTGCCGTGGGCATGTTCCGAAAAGCTGTCCCAACAGCCTGGGATGTGCCGGCAATAGCTGAAGCCTTGGATGCCGTCTTCGTAGGTGAATTCGACGGCGTGATGATCGAAGATATCCCCGTAGTCCTTGCCGATGCGGAATTGCCGTCCGCCCATGCCCTGCGCGGAAACCGGATGCCGATCGCCCATCATCCAATTCATGACGTCGAGATCATGGACGTGTTGCTCGACGATGTGGTCGCCGCTCAGCCAGGTGAAGTAGTACCAGTTGTTGACCTGATATTGCATCTCGGTTTGGTCGGGCTTGCGGGGCCGAACCCAGACGCCGCTGGAATTGTAATAGACCCGAAGATGGGTGATCTTGCCGATCTCGCCGTCCCGGATTCGGCCGATCATCTCCTTGTGTTTCAATTCATGGCGGAGATGATGGCCGACCGCCACCCGCAACCCCTTGGCTTTGGCCTGCTCGTTGGCGGCCCGAATGCGGCGCATGCCGGGGGCGTCCACCGCAAGCGGCTTTTCCATGAAGACGTGCTTGCCGGCCTGCACGAAATGCTCGAAGTGCATGGGCCGAAAGCCCGGCGGGCTGCAATCCAAGATGATGTCGGCCCCGGTCTCGGTCAGCCGCTTGTAGCCGTCCAGATCCGTAAAGCGGCGTTCGGGCGGGACCTCCACTTGCTTGGGAAACCTTGCCGATATGGCCCGCAAGCAATTCTCGACGCGTTCCGCGAAGGCGTCGTGCAGCGCGATCAGTTGCAGGTTCGCGCCCACGCTGTTGGATAAGGCATCCGCCAAAGCGCCGGTGCCCCTGCCGCCGCAGCCGGTAAGGGCGATTTTGATCACGTCGCTGCCCGCGGCATGGGCGGATCGCGTCAAAGGCACGGTTGCCAATACCCCGCTTGCGGCGGCGAGTTTCAGGAAGCCTCGCCGGCTCGGCGAAGGACTCTGGAAAGATTCGGTCTTCATGGAAAGGAACTCCTCGTCAGGCGTTGGGACAAATGTCGGGGCCGAATAGTTAGGCCGCCCGCCGTGCGGGCGGTTTCGGAAACGATGCGGCGGCGTACTCGACGCCTGACGTCGGAGCGCCTTGCCGTACCGCGTTCACGCGCTCGCGCGAGGTGCCGGGAATCCGCGGCCCCACCTCAGGTTTTTTCCGACTCGACTCGCGGCGGTTTTAGAATAGCAGCCAAAACAGCGGCAAGCAAGCACGCGCCCGCCGCGACGAGAAACGGCACCAGCCAAGCCGTGAGGGTTCCCCTCTGCTGGGCGAAGTCGCCGAACCAGCCGCCAAGGATCGGCCCCACAATCCCGCCCAGCCCGTACGATGTGAAAACCCAGCCGTAATTGGCGCCGACGTTCTTGTTCCCGAACAGGTCCGCCGTCGCAGCGGGGAAGAGGGCGAAATTACCGCCGAAGTTGAAGCCGATCAAGGCCGCGGCGATGTAAAAGACTTCGGGCGTGGCAGCCAAGGTATAAAAGGATGCCATGATGCCGGCCTGAATGAAGAGCATCAAGAACAGAGACGCCCTACGGCCGATGACGTCGGAGATCACGCCCCAGATGATCCGGCCCAATCCGTTCGCGATGGCGAAAAACACGCCCATGGCCAGCTCGGCGGTAGCGGCGGCCTCGGCAGCGGCCTTGGCGTCATCCAGACCGGTCGCCCGAAAATGTTCCAGCAGCCGTTCGCTGCCGAAAAGCTTGATGCAGCCGATCACCATCAGACCGGCCATCGCACCCGCCGCGAACATCAGCCAGAGTTGATAGAACTGCGGGGTCCGCAGCATTTGGAAGCTGGTGAAATCGCGGCCTGCCGCCGCCGTGCTTTTCCGCAGTCTCGTCTTTTCCGGATCCCATCCGGCGGGTAGATAACCCTCCGGCGGATCGACCATCCACACCGACCCAATGCCCACCAAAACGACGAACAGGACGCCGAACATCAAGAAGGTCTGGGAGACGCCGAACTTGGCGATCCAGCCGCCGAAACTGCCGGCCAATTGGATCCAAAGCAAGGCCCCGAAGCCGAACCCCGCCACCGCGAGACCGGTCAGGAGGCCCTTCTTATCGGGGAACCACCGCACCCCGACGGCAATCGGCACCGTGTAGGCCAGTCCGATCCCCGCCCCGCCGACCAGGCCGATCGTCAGAATCAAGCCCCCGTAACTCGTGCCGACGAAGTAGGCCGCAATGTAACCGGCCCCCAAGACGATTCCACCGACGAGGGCCAACATTCTTGGTGGAATCTTGCCCTGGAGCCGGCCCGATATCACCGTCACCACGGCGAACGTCGCCAGACCGACGCTGAAAATGACCTGCGTTTGCGTCTTGAGTAATCCGAAAGGCTCTTCGGTAAGCGCTTTCGTGAAGACGCTCCAGGCGTAGATGACACCCAAACACAATTGGATGAGGATGGCGCCCAGCACCACCCACCAGCGATTCATTACCGGCTTCGACACGGTCATGGTCCTCCCGGAAGCAGTGGAGAAATATCCCGCACAAACCAGCATCGCCGCCGTGACATGGCGTCACAGGCCCGGCCGCGTGCTGAGCGCCGAGGGCCGCCGCCCGCATAAAGCCCTTTGTCCGCGCCCTTTGTCCGCGAGCAGCGCGGTCCGATAACGGCGATCCCAATATAAGCGTATCCGGCTAGCGGATGCGACCGGCGGCTATTATAGCAGCGGAAAATGCGGCGGAAGGCCTGACCTTCGGGCATTCCCGCCGATTATTCGGCCCGGCCGCTCCCCCGGTCTCGAGCTATGCCCGGCCGAAAAGCTCGACCACATACTTTCGCCCCTGCCGATGCGCCGCAACGCCGTCCATGGTGTGGGGGGTTCCCGCCTCGGCGGCTTGTTCCAGCACGAGATGCGGCCGAACGCCCATGGCGATCAGTTCGCGTGCCAGCCGCGCGTAATCGATATCTCCCGGCCCGAATGCCTCCGTCCACACGCCGTCTTGAGACTGGCGGAAATGGATCTCGCTCACGCGTTTCCCGTACAGCTTGACGATATCGAAGAGAAACACCTGCGAGTTGCC
>JAAZNR010000166.1 GCA_012798155.1 Thermogutta sp.
CCCGACGAGAGCCGCACCTTCGGCATGGAGGCCCTCTTCCGGCAATTCGGCATCTACTCCCACGTCGGTCAGCTCTACGAGCCGGTCGACTCCGATACGGTGCTGTACTATCGCGAGGCCAAGGACGGGCAGATCTTGGAGGAGGGCATCACCGAGGCCGGCTCGATGTCGTCGTTCATCGCGGCGGGCACGGCGCACTCCACCCACGGCATCAACATGATCCCCTTCTTCATCTACTATTCGATGTTCGGTTTGCAGCGAATCGGGGACCTGGTTTGGGCGGCGGGCGACATGCGCTGCCGCGGCTTTCTGATGGGCGGCACGGCCGGCCGGACCACGCTGGCCGGCGAAGGCCTGCAACACCAGGACGGCAACAGTCACCTCTTCGCCTTGGCCTATCCCACCCTCCAAGCCTACGATCCCTGCTTCGCCTACGAGATGTCCGTCATCGTCTTGGACGGCATCCGGCGGATGTACTACGAAGAAGAGGACATCTTCTATTACATCACGCTGATGAATGAAAACTACGAGATGCCCATCCTCCCCATGGGATCCACCGAGGGCATCTGCCGCGGCATGTATCCGCTCGCCGCGCGGGATTTGGGCAAGGATCGGCCGGCAGTGGACCTGATGGGAAGCGGGGCCATCCTGCGCGAGGTCTTGCGGGCACAGGAGATTCTGGATCAAAAATTCGCCGTCTCCAGCCGCGTGTACAGCGTGACGAGTTGGAAGGCCCTGCTGGAGGACGCCCGCGCTACGGACCGCGCCAATCGCCTGCACCCGCAAGAGCCGCCCAAGCCGGCCTACGTCCAGCAGGTGCTGAACGACGGGCGGGGTCACGTGGTGGCCGCCTCCGACTACGTATCCGCCGTGCCGCTCTCGCTGGCCAGGTGGATCCCCGGCCGCTATACGGTCTTGGGGACGGACGGCTTCGGCCGCAGCGAGGCGCGGCGCGAACTGAGGCGGTTCTTCGAAGTCGATGCGGAGCACGTCGCGTTTGCCGCGCTGGCCTCCCTGGCCGCCGAGGATCGCTTCCCCAAGGAGAAGCTCCCCGTTGTGCTGGAAGAGCTGGGATTGGACCCCGATACGCCGCCGCCCTGGACGCGGTAACGGAATCTACCCTCGCCGGAGCCTTGGGCCGGCCTCCGTCGGCGGGTGTGCGGCCTCCGCTCCGATTGCAGCGACGCCGACCGGAGAAAGTTCGCAAACTTCCCGCGGAAACAGCCGATCGGCCGGGCACTCCCGCATTTCGGAGCCGTCGCCGTTTTGCGGTTCCGAAAAAGCTTCCGGCGACAAGAAGATTTGCGCGGCGGGACGCAGCCCTCTTCGCTTGGCCAGCCGCCAAAGATGGACGGATTCGGACCAGGACAATCCGTGGGTACGGCAAAGCGAGAGAAACAGCAGCGGGCTGCTGCGATACGGCTTACCGTCGCGAACGACGTTCACGATCCGCGCGATGACGGCCGTCACGGCGATGACCGCAATCACGGCCGCCGCAATCCAAAGAAGGGCCGCCACGTCGACCGGTCGGCCGCCGCGGCGCTGAAACTCTTGGTGGAGTTGCTCCAGCGGAAAGCGGGTTTGCCCCAGCAACAGGTTTCGCGCGACGGCTGTGAAGGGAAGCACAGTCATGACAATGGGTCCGGGGACTCCGCCGACCGGGCCAAGGGCTGTTCCGTGGTTAAAGCGCCGGCGAGCGTGGGGGAGGGACGCAGGGTCGCTTCACGAGCGGACGGCTCGCAGGCGCTCGGAATGCGCCGTTCCTCGCGCGAACGAATGCTATTCTCGGCGGCTTCCCGGACCAGTGCGTTGGGATCGGTCAGGGCGTTTCTGAGGGCTTGCAAACCGGCGGGCGAGTCGGTCAGGGCCAGCGCCGCGGCGGCCTCCGCGCGGATCGCCGGGTCTTCATCTTGAAGCAAGGGAAGTACCGAAGATTCCACGCGAGATACCAAATCCAACTCTTGCACGACCGAGAGCGCCCTGAGTCGCCGGGAGCGGAACGGCGAGGCCAGCTCCGCTCGCAACAGCCCCGTCGTATGTCCGTCCACCCGTTTGACCAGCATCCCCGTGTCCCGGCGAACATCCGGCGGGAGCATGTCCCAGGTTTCCAAGAATCGGCGGAAGGAGAACTCCCTGAGGCACCGTCGGGCGGCGCGGCGGACGAGCGGATGCGAGCTTTCCAGGGATTGCAGAATGATCGGCAGGGCCCCCGACAGACCGCGGCCCCGAAGCTGCGGCAGCACGGCCGCCACCACCAGCGGATCGGGGTCGTGGGCGGCCTGGATGGCCAGGGCGTTGGCCTCGGCCCCGTGGTAATGCCCCAACGCTTCAGCGGCTGCCGCGCGGGCCGCCGGCAATCCGTGCCGCAGGATCTCTCCTACCGCCGGCAGTGCTTGCGACGTGGGGATCGACGTCCCGATTATCAAGGACGGAATCAGGCTTTGTTCGGATTCATTCAGTTCGGGCAAGATCCGCGATAAGTTGTTCAAGCACTTCAACTGCAGCAACCTCTTCAGATTACGCCGCACCTTGGTCGGTGGCTCGGCTCCCACCTGCCGAAGCAATTCCCGCACAAAGGCGGGGTCGTCCCGCTGCGACAGGACCCCCAGGACCGAGGTCGGAATATCCTTCAGTTGCAGAAAGCCGCATAGAGCCTGGAGTATCGACGGGTCCGCCGCCTCACGAAATATCCGCAAGAGGGCATTTCGGGCGGGATGAACGGTCGAAGCCAGGGCCTCGCGCAGGATGCCGACGTTCTCTTTGATGAGCGGAATGTAGGCTTCGATCACTTCCCGCCGCTTGTGTTTGCCGTAGCGATCGAAGCCGATGGCCAGCGCCCGGCGGGCCTGCTCGGCGGCCCTCTGCAATCCCGAGACGTTGGGTGGTTGATGGGGCGCCGCCAGGGAATCGGCCAACCGCCGAGTCAGTTCCAGCAAGACTTCGCCCGCCCGCTCTGCTTGCTCCGCTTCGGGACGCTCCAAAAGATTCACCAACAGGGGAATCGTATCGTAGAGGGAACACCACAGGACCACCTGGTAGGCGTTTTCGCGGAGGCGCTCCTCGCTTGAGACCAGGGCCTCGCGAAGGCTTTGCAGGAAGCGGAGAGGCATCTGCTCGAACCGCGGAGGCCAAGCCGGGTCCAGGGGGTCGATACGCCGCAGGACGGCGAAGTGGCCGCTTTGCTCGGGTCGCCGAAGAAGACCGGCCACGGCCCGCTCTCGAATCTCCGCGACGGGAGAATCCAAGGCCTGCTCCAATACCGTGCCGGCCGCGGCGTTGGGAGTGCGGACAAGGTGGTCGAAGGTGATGTCCCAGGTCTCGGCCATGTGCCACTCTCGGTGATGCTGCCCCAATCCTTCGAGCTGAGTGCAGGGAATGTACGGAACCGGCCCCGCGCCGGCCCTCCGAAAACGTTCCGGATCGTCTTCGCTTCGCGCCGGATCATCCTCGCTCCGCGATGATACGACACTACGGCGGAGGCTTTCCGCAATACGAGTCTAGTGCTTTCCGCAATACGAGTCTCAAGAAGTCTAGCTCACGCTCAGCGAAAGTGCGTGTCGTATCTCGCACTTGAACAAGAGACTCACCCCGTGGTCCGCGGCAATCAACGGACCAAAGCGCGGGAGTCAACGGACCAAAGCGCGGCGATCTCGCCGTACAGGAGAGCCGTACAGGAGATCTATACGGAAGAGCCATACGGCAGGGAGTACGGGAGGGCCAAAAGAAAAATCCGCCGGGAAACACCGACGACCTGATTTTACTGCGCAGGATCGCCGAAACCGGCTTACCGATCTTACGCAGACTCGCACAGATGCGGACCCCAGTTTACTCAGCGTCTTATCCTGCGGAGTAAAATTAACAGGCAAAACGGTAATAGGAGTTGCAGCAGCGGGAACGATTGACGAGATCAGGTTCACAGCGAGCGGCGGGAATCGAACCCCTTTTCCTAACCTGCCGCTGGAAAAGGCTTTGCGGCAATCCCTCTTCTGCGATGGTACCAAATCCGGCGCCGGCGGCGCACTTTCGACCCCCAAACACCACCAACGGTGAGGCAAAACGTCACCCCGCGGTTAGCCCGGCCTGCCATCAGCCGTCGCGGGGCGACGCATGGGAGGCGTCGAGCAACTGTGCCGGGAAACCACTGCCTGGCAGGAGGATGTCAACCAAACCCAACGCGGCGTCGATTGGCAAATGAAAATCGATGACGCCCGCACGAAATTGAAGTCTCTCTACCCGAAAATCAAGAAGTAACGGAGCAATAGCCCGATCCGGCACCGCCGGACAATCCGGCCAGCGGTAGCCGGGCGCGACAACGGAACCAAGCTAACAGCGTTTTAGGGCAGCGCATGAGGGTCGTGTGGGGTGTTCTTCTCGCGTTTTTTCCAGCAAAGACCATCCCTGTCGTATATGACTGATGGGTCTCGGGTACTGTCTGTGAATGAGTCCCAACGCCCGTCTGCGTCGCGATCCGCATACACCAGTTCGCCTCCGTCGGCGTCCGTAAAGCTAAAGATGACGTTAGTTACCCTAGAGTTGTCCCTGTTGCGCCCGATGTCACACGAATAAGTCTTGCCAGCCGAAGAAAAGGAATAGTGACGAACTATTGCCTTTATAGGCCTAGCTGTGTCCGGGTAGAACAGGTCGCTGGCAATCGTCTCGTCACTTCCGAAGAGGCGGATGACAAACCTGCCATCCGGTGAGGCGCAAGCATCAATAGGAGGTTCGTTGATTCGGATGGTCATGTCCTCGAATTGCTTCACAAACTCTGCCGTCTCCTCACCGTACAATTCCCCTATTCTTTCCACGAATTCCCGGTTCTCGACTCGCACCCCACGCGGGGCGCGCTTATCGGGCGCGCTCGGCCGCTCAGGGGGACTCCACAACGCTCCGAGTCCCAGGCCGAATAGGAAACAAATCAAGCTGGATATGGAAACGACCAGCAGATACACTGATCTTGTGCTATTCATTTCACACACCTTTCTCTGCCAAAGTGACGTCCGATAGCGCTAACTTCGCACGTTGGCGGCAGTAAGGCTTTACTTGCACCAGCTACCGCTCCCAGCCTCCTCTTTCCCTTTTCTTAGCTTCGTCTTCCCTCATCTTCTTGCAGTTTTCATACCTCTCCTTCCATTTGAGGTATTCACTTTCGAATCCGGGGCCGTCGTCCCGGTATATCTGCATCTGCAGCTTGAGGTAATTCTCCATCGCATCGCTCTCACTATCTTGTGCGGAATGCGAGTAGAAGACGACATTAACAGCGTCCGTCTTCTGACCATCCTTTAGCACAAACCCCATTTGCAACTCGTCATCATCCCTCATGGATGGCGGAAGGACTATGGCGATGTGCTGTTCATCGACGGGACACGACTTAACCTCATCCTGCGATTCAACCACATAAAACATAGCGCGTTTCCACGCCGTGGCAACGCTCGTGTCCCTGACAGGCTCCAGGGTTCCTTCGTCGTTGATACGCACGGAATAGCTGGTTCCCATGTCAACTGCCTCGATTGCTGGCTGTGCTTGCATTTTCTGCCCCTTGCCATCGACAAAGTACAGCCCGTTTATACAGTCGTCATGTAATGACAACCACGACACGTCTAGCACACACGGCATGCGCCGTATTGCGTCGCTAGTGTCATCTGCTGGCTTCTGGTGCCGATACACTGGATACACTGTCGCCCATAGTATGATCGGCTGATCCAAGGCGTTTGCGCGCTCCGATTCCAAGCGTCGAAGCGCGCCTTTGCAGCCTGGTAGCTGATGGCGTTCATCCGGGGACGCCCGTTCTAACTTGGCTCGCAGCATGGTAAGCGTCCGCTCTATGCGGAGCGCGTCGTTGCTAGCGCTGCCACACCCACTAGTAATGAACAGCAAGAGAGCCAGGGGCCAGTACTTTATCAATCGCATCGCGAAGTTCCTCAGGCGTTGGGCCGCGCCCAAACTGTCCGCCGTAGTATCCAGGGAAGGGGTTTGCAGCGTCCGGTGCTGTGATCGGTATTTCCTTATTGTGTTTCACAAACTCGTAACCTTTCACAAGGCCAAGC
>JAAZNR010000167.1 GCA_012798155.1 Thermogutta sp.
CGCGCCTGCCGGGAACTCCCACGAAGTCCGATCTACCTCGATCTTCTTGGGCCGCGGCGGTTCCGCGGCCTCGACCGGGGGAGGCGGTTCCAATCGCACGTGCCCCGCTCGCCAAAGGGTGAGAAGCATCCGATCCAGATGACGCAATTCGGCTTCCCGATGCGAGCTGTCGAGAAGACGTTTTCCGACCAGCCGGCGAATGGGTTCCACCTCCGGCGAGGCTTGCAGCATATACGCCAGAAGCCGCCACGGCAGATGGCCGCGGCTTACCAAGCGAGCGGGCGGTGAGTCCTTCAGCTTCCAAAACTGGGCTTCATTCCAATAGGTCTCATCCGGGCGCCGTTGCGGCATCTTGCGCTTCAGCTCTTTTTTCATCCGCAGCAATTGCGGGTCTTTGGCGTCCTCCGGAATGCGGTCGAACTTCTCCTTCCAGCGGGCGATCTTGACGTCATCCTCGTGGGCCAGCACGAAGACGTAGCCCTGGCTGTCGAATTGGGGCCGGCCCGCGCGACCGAACATCTGATGGGCCGAGCTGGCGTCGATGAGCCGGCGTCGGTCGCGAGGCCCTTTTACCAGCGAGGGGAGCACCACGGAGCGGGCCGGCAAGTTGATTCCCGCGGCCAAAGTCTCCGTGCACACCACGACCGATAATAGTTTGCGCTGGAACAGGTCTTCCACCAAGCGGCGGTATTTCGGCAATACGCCGGCATGGTGGACACCCACGCCGCGCATCAGCAACTGGCGCAACTTGGGGCCGGCCCCGCGCGACAGATCCTGATGATCGAGGTATTCCGCCAAGGCCGCTTGTTGCTCCTTGGTAACCAGCCCGCGCCCCTTGAGTTGCTCCGCGATGGTCCAGCATTCCTCGCGGTTGAAGCAGAAGATCAGGGCAGGGCAAAGGCGTTCACTCTCGTTGCCGGCCGCCATGCCCTCGATCTGCTCATTCAGCAGGCAGTCGCCCACCCACTGGAAGGTCAAGGGCACCTTGCGATCGGTGCCGGCGACCAGTTCCAGGTCCCGCCCGTGGGACGTGCGAAGCCAATACAAAAAGTCGGGTGCGTTGCCGACGGTAGCGGAGAGGAGAAGCGTGCGGACGTGCGGCGGCAGCAACCCCAGGGTGAATTCCCAAACGATGCCGCGCTCCGGATCATTGAAACTGTGAAACTCGTCCATCACCACGGAGCTGACGCAACCGAAGTCCCAAACCTCGGGGTGAAGCAGGCGGTTGAAGAGGATTTCCGCTACGACGACGAGGATTTGCGCGTCGGGATTCTCGCGCCGATTGCCCGTGACAAGGCCCACGTCCTCCCGGCGAAAGCCCCATCGCTCGGCCGCCTCTTGCATCTCGCGGAACTTCTGCTCCGTCAGCGCGATCAGCGGCGTCGTGTAGTAGGCCACGGTGTTGGTGTGAAGTGCCTCGAAGAGAGCGGCTTCCGCGATGAGCGTCTTGCCGGTTCCGGTGGGGGCGCACACGAGCACGCCTTGCCGGCTGGAGAACCACGCCAACAGGGCGTCCTCTTGCAAAGGGTATGGAGGGAAGGGGAGCTGTGCGAAGTAACGCTCCGCGATTTCCTCTCGACTCGGGATGCCGGGGTTGGATGGATCGCTCACAATATGCCCTGGAATGCGGCTGGAGGCTCGAAGATCGCGTCATGCCGCCCGGTAATGGGAGGCGGCCGGCGCCTGGCGCGCCAAGGCGACGACCCGGCGTGCAATCCCGCCAATATACGGCCGGCAATTCCGCGGCGGTAGCAGTCGCCGCGTAGCCTCGTGGAAGAATGCCCGATCCGCCGTCGTTTCGCCTCTTTCCAATGAGAGGGGCGGCCGCCATTCTTTCCAATGAGAGCGGCGGCCGCCATGCAAAGCCCGCGTCGCACGGCGGGATCATGCGGCGCGGGCCGAGGTGATTCCTATTCAGACTGGTGCCGGGGATGAAAAGTGCTCATTTCCCGTTTCCGGATGGATCCACCGGTTCCGGGGCACGGTTCGATCCCAAGCCGGGACCGATGCGGCGGCTGCGAACTCAGGCGATGCCGTCCGCCGTCACGGCGACGGGATCGTGTACGTCACCTGCAAGCCGGTATCCGGTGCAACCCAAAAGTTGCTGATCGTGTAATCCAACGTGATCGGCTGCGAGGCGTCCGGTACAGTGACGCGTACGCCCACGGTGCTCCGTGCCGGGAGAACGACTTGAGTCGGACCGGCGTCGCCTTTCCGATCCAAAGTGAGATCCATCTCGGAAAGGTTGCGAACCCGGAACCAGACGGCGTTTTTCGATCGCAAATGCGGAGGCTCGACTTGAATGACGGCCTCGGCCACGGCCTCCAGCCACTCCGGACGCCCGATCAGCTTGTCCTTCCACCACACGGCGGTACGGCCTGCCCGCAATGCTTCGTGAATCGCCTCCACGCTTCGCTCCGAAGCGAACACCAAGGTGATCGTGCGATGTTCGGCGGACGTATTCTTCTCCAAGAGGTCCGGGACGTGGATGTCGGAGTTGCCGATCATGACCAGATTCTTTTCCAGACACCAGCGGTGGGCGGTGGGATAGTAGCCACCCCCGTTGCAGACCTCCATGCCGTGCAGCCACTTGTTTTCGTAGAGCGTGGTGTGGACATCGAGCCAGCGGCCGAGTTCTTCCCCCTTCCAGGCTTGATGGTTCCAAAACACGAACGCCCCTTGCTCATTGGCCGCCTTGACGGCATCCACGAACTCTGTCTGTTCCAGGGGGACCGCGTCTTTGAGGAAGATCGCGTTGAAATGGCCGGGCGGGGTGTCGCGCGTGATTTCGGCCCCGCGGATCAGCAGGATCCCCAGTTCTTTGGCCCTTCCCGCCGCCAACTCATAGGACCGATTGTGCTTGGTCGGTATATCGTCCTTGTGCGGCTGATACTCGATGTGGTCCGACAAAGCGATGGCGTCCAAGCCCGTGCGAAACGCCTCATCGACCCGGACCGTGGGCCAAACCAGGCCGTCCGAGAACACGGTATGCATGTGGAAATCGCACTTCAGCGTGACATAACCGGGGATGTCCGGGAAGGCGATCTCACTGCGGACTTGAGCGATTGCGGCTTGCGGCAGCAAGAGCAGCAGGCACATCGTCACCGATAACCAGAAGCGTCGCATGGTGGCACCTCGCTGAAACGGACCATGGGGCGGAGAAACCTGCAAGACCGAACTCGTTGCATTATTGTCGGGACGGATCGAAAGTCAACCTTGTCGTCAGGCAGGGCGGGGTGCCGCCGGAAATAGCGACGGCGAACGGCTCCGGTTTGAGGCCGTCGCCGGATCGGGCGATCGGCGATCGGGCGGCGTCATGCAAACGGGAGTGCGCCGGGTTAAACTGGACCATGGCGCGATCGCATTCTCACGCGCAGCAGTCACAGCCGAGTTTCAGGCGGGCGAACGGGCACATTCTGCAGGAGGATCGCAGATGAGGGGAATGGGGAAGATTGCGGCGGTCGTTGTAACGCTGGCGGGTCTCAGCCTGTCTTCCGAAGGCTGCCGGCGGCAAAGCGACAAACTTGTAATCGCGGTCATTCCCAAGAGTACGGGGGCGGAATTCTGGGAAACGGTCAAAGAGGGTGCGGAGGAGGCGGCCCAGGCCTTGAACGTGGAAATGAAGTGGGAAGGCCCGCTGACCGAGACGGAATTGGCGGAGCAGAACAAGATCATCGAGAACATGATCAGCTTGCAGGTGGACGGCATCGCCTTGGCGCCGCTCAACCGCGCGGCGCAGCGGCGGACCGTGGAAAACGCCGTCAAAGCCGGGATTCCGGTCGTGATTTTCGACTCCGAGATCGACGGAAACGCCCACGTCAGCTTCGTCGCCACGAACAACAACCAAGGCGGGGTTCTGGCGGCCCGCCACATGGCCGAATTGCTCGGCGACAAGAAAGGGCGCGTCCTCGTCTTGCGATTCGTGCAAGGGACGGGCAGCACCGAAGCGCGAGCCGCGGGATTCATCGCCGCGGCCAAGGAGGCGGGCTTGGAGATCGCCGACGATCCCTACCCCGAGGATGCCACCGTAGCCGGTTGCAAGAAGACCGCCGCGAACACGCTGGAACAATTCGTCGAGAACAACGAGCTGAAACTCGACGGCATCTTCGCGTGCAATGACCGCTCCACCTTGGGAATGCTGGCCGCCCTGGAAGACCTGCGGAAAAGCGGCGTCAAGGTCGAGACTCGCTTCATCGGATTCGATTTCACGCCGCGCTTGGTCGAGGCCTTGCAGAACGGGGCCGTCCATGCCTTGGTGGCTCAAAATCCACGGAAGATGGGGCGATTGGCCGTCGAAACGCTGGTCGCGCATCTGCGAGGGGAGAAGGTGGAACCGTTGATCGACACGGGCGTGGTCGTGGTGACGAGGGAGAAGCTGGCTTCCGATGCGGAGGTTCGCCGCCTGGTCGGTCTGAAGGAATGACGGCCGGATCGGAAGCGATTTACGCTTCACAGCCTATGGTTACGGTGGCAAGGCTTTTGAGGACCCTGTGATGGCGTCGGCGACCGGTACTCCTCCGCGACTCTTGATGGAAGGCATCGAGAAGCGTTTTGGCGCTACGACGGCCTTGCGCGGCGTCCGTCTGGAGGTGCGGCCGGGCGAAGTGCACGCCCTTGTCGGTGAGAACGGCGCCGGCAAGAGTACCCTGATGAAGGTCCTCTCGGGGGCCTTGATCGCGGATGCCGGCCGGATGGAGTTGGACGGGAGGCCGTACCGTCCCAGCAATCCCCTCGATGCTCGGCGGCACGGCGTGGCCATGATCTATCAAGAGTTATCGCTGGCGCCGCACCTTTCCGTGGCGGAGAATATCCTGCTGGGCGTGGAACCGCACCGCGGCCCTTGGGTCTCGCGGCGGAGGATGCGGGCGGAGGCCTCAGCGGCCTTGCGGCAGCTTGGGGTCGATATTTCGCCCGAAGTCGAGGTGCGGCGGTTGTCGCCCGGCGAACGCCAGATGGTGGAGATCGCCCGCGCGCTGGCAGTGCAAGCGCGGGTCGTGGTGCTGGATGAGCCGACGAGCAGTCTTTCCGGCAAGGATTCCGAGAAGCTCTTCGCCTTGATTCGGCGGATGAAGTCCCAAGGCATATCCGTCGTGTACATCTCCCATTTCCTGGAAGAGGTCCAGGAGATCAGCGATCGCTTTACCGTGTTGCGGGACGGTGAAACGGTGGGCGGAGGCGAGACCGCGCGAACCCGGCCGCGCGAGATAGCGGCCATGATGGTGGGGAGAGAGGTCGCCGAACTCTATCCCTCCGCCGAGCCGCGATTCGGGGAGGTGCTCCTCGATGTCCAGGGGCTGGCGGGCCGCAAAAAACCGCAATCGGCATCGCTCGCTTTGCGACGGGGCGAAATCCTCGGCATTGCCGGGTTGGTGGGCGCGGGGCGGACGGAACTGCTGCGGACGATTTTCGGGTTGGACTCCATAAGATCGGGAAGGATCCGCGTGGGAGCTTACCTCGGCGCGGCTTCCCCGCGGCAGCGCTGGCGGCAGGGGATGGGCTTGCTGAGCGAGGATCGCAAGAAAGAGGGGCTGGCCCCGGGGCTGTCTATTGCTGACAATCTCACTTTGCCCAAGCTTGAGAACTTGGGTCCTCCGGGCGTGGTCTTGCCGTCGCGGCAGGCCGCCGCGTGTCGCCGTTGGATCGACGCCCTGGCCATCAAGTGCCGTTCGCCTTGGCAAAGCGTCGGTACGCTTTCCGGCGGGACCCAGCAAAAAGTCGCGCTGGCGCGCTTGCTCTATGCCGACGTCGATATCCTGCTGCTGGATGAACCCACGCGGGGAATCGATGTCGGATCGAAGGCTCAAATCTATCGCATGATTGTCGACGCGGCGCAAGGGGATCCGGCGACGGGCAAACGGGCGAAGGGGGTTCTGCTGGTTTCCAGCTACCTGCCGGAATTGCTCGGCGTTTGCCACTCCATCGCGGTCATGTGCCGCGGAGTTCTGGGTCCGCCCCGCGCCGCTTCCGAGTGGACGGAGCACCGCCTGATGCTGGCGGCCACGGGACAAGAGGAACCGCAATGACGACTTCATCTCCGAATCATCCAACCCTTCCGGCGATGCCGGGATCATGGAGCGACCGCGTCAAGCTGCTGCGGCAAAGCCCCTGGGTTCATTCGCTGGGCCGCTTTTTGGCCCTGGCCGTCGTCTTCGGATTCTTCGCATTCTGGGTGGAAGGCGGCAAGTTCTACTCTCCCCGGAATTTGGAGAACATCTTGCGGCAAAGCGCCGTGTACGCGACCGCATCGCTGGGAATGACGATGATCATCATCTCGGCCGGCATCGACCTCTCGGTCGGGTCGATGATCGCCTTGACGGTGGTGACGGTGGCTTGGGTCTTGGACCTGCACGTAACGACGGCGACCGCGGCCGGCGCGACGGAAACGGTTTACCTTGCCGAGGAGTATCCGCTGCTGATCCCGTGGCTCGCCCTTTTGGCCGGCGTTCTGGTGAGCGTGCTGGCGGGATTGTGCAACGGGGCCGCCGTCGTGGGACTCCGCGTCGTGCCGTTCATCGTGACGCTGGGAACGATGGGGATTTTTCGCGGTTTGGCCAAGGGGCTTGCCGACGAAAAGGACATTTATCCCCACAAAGACACGTGGCTTACGCAACTCATGGATCCCACCTTGACTTCGCAGGACCCCACTTGGCGGATGTGGATTCTTCCGCCTGGAGTGTGGATCTTGATCGTCGCCGCCGTCGCCGCCGCGATGTTTCTTCGCTACACACGTCCCGGCAGGTATATGTACGCCATCGGCTCCAACGAAGAGACCGCCCGGCTGTGCGGTGTCCCCGTGGCCCGAATCAAGATTTTGACGTACGCGCTGGCGGGACTATTCGCCGGGTTGGCGGGATTGATGCAGTTTTCGTTTATCGGCGGGATCGGGCAGCCCACCTCGGCCGTGTCCTACGAGCTGTTCATCATCGCGGCCGTCGTGATCGGCGGCGGCAGCCTGATGGGCGGGCAGGGATCGATCCTGGGCAGTGTTATCGGGGCACTGATTATCACCATCTTGTACATGGGCGGGCAGCAGATGGGTTGGCCCAAGTGGGTGCAAGAGGCCGTGATCGGCCTGATCATCATTCTAGCCGTCGTGATCGATCGCTTGCGGCAACGCGAGGCGGCCTGACGGCTTCTTCGGCTCGGCGATTCGCCGATTCCTCGGCTTGGCGATTCACCGATTCCTCGGCTCGGCGATTTACCGACTGCCGGAGTCGCGAGCCTTGAACCGTCAAGAATCGTGCGATTTCGCCGCGGCGTTATGCTTTGTGCCGAGGAGCGGGACGCGGCCGCCGAACAAAAGCCCCGCCAGAAATCCCGCCGCCGCCGAGACGAAAACGAGAGCCGCCCCGGAAATCGATAGATTCCAGACCAGGAAACGCACCTCATAGGCCGCCGCGTTTTGGACCACGAATACGACCAAGACGGCCGTAATCGCGAGCACAACTATCAATTTGAGGCGAGACATTCAGTCCTTCCTGCTTGAGCGGAGTCTTTGCTCTGGATCATCCCTTCGATTGACGGTGCGCCCTTCCGACTGTTAGATTACCCTGGCGGCTGGTTTACGCCGGCGGCCCACCAGTAAAGGTTACACTGCCGATTCATCAGTAAGAAGAGGCGGACGCTCCGGCGCTCCGTTTTCGTCTGCCTTTGCTCGTGGCGTCGGTACTACCGGGAGACTCTGGTACTGCCAGGAGTCCCCCGGTCGATCCCGGCGGAGGCGTCGAACACCTTCCCGCCGTGATTTCACCTTTCACCCCCTGAGTCCATTGTGAGGTGTCACCGTGATCACAATCCTTGGATCCATCCTTCTCGCCGTTGTTGTCGGATTTTGGGGCGGGGTCGCCGATGCGTCGGAGTACGAGGCCGTGGTGCGGCGGAATCCGACCCTCACGTGGTATGCTCCGCTCCAAGAAGCGGAGCCCCTGCCTGCCGATGTCATCCGCGGAGGCACGCCGGTTTGGGGGCAAGGGCCGGACGAAGGGAAAGCCATCCTGTTCGACGGGACTCGCTACCTTACCTGGGGACCCCGGCCGAATTTGGAGGTCGAGGAAGTCACCGTCGAGTTGTGGTTTTCGCCGGCATTCGATGCGATGCCGTACAATCCCTGTTTGATCGCGATGCGAGAAGACGGCAACCATCAGCTCACGCGATGGAGCATCCATCTCCATGGTGATCGTTCCGCGATCGATCTCTGGAACGGGCGGTCGGTGGCGCAGTATCGTCCGGCGACGGGGGTTTTGGAAAAAGGCCGGTGGTACCATCTGGCGGTGACCTCCGGCAAGGGCGGCACGGCGGTTTACATCAACGGC
>JAAZNR010000168.1 GCA_012798155.1 Thermogutta sp.
CACCGTACTGGAAGGGCTGACACAAGCCATGCGATTGGTCGGTGCCTCCCGCGGCATCGTCGGAATCAAGGGCAAATATCGCGACGTCATCGAGTTGCTCCAGCCCCGCCTGGCGCAAGGCGTGGAAATCGTCCCCCTCCCGGACGCCTATCCCTCGGGCGACGAGTTCATTCTCGTTTATGAGGCCACCGGCCGCGTCGTCCCGCCGGGCGGCATTCCGCTGCACGTGGGGGCCGTGGTAATCAACGTGGAAACGGCCAAAAACATCGCCGAAGCGGCCGCGCACCCCGTTACCGAAAAATTCCTCACCATTGCCGGGGCCGTGGCGGAGCCGGTCACGCTGCGGGTCCCCATCGGCGTCACCTTGGAGGATTGCGTGGCGGCTGCGGGCGGCGCGACCGTGCCCAATCCCGAGTTCATGGTCGGCGGGGTCATGATGGGGTATTTGGAGGACAATCACCGCGCCCTGGTGGACAAGACGACGGGCGGCGTGATCGTGCTGCCGGAAGACCACGTCGTGGTCCGCCGCCGGCGCCAAGATTGGTCCCAGATCGCGCGGATCGGCCGCTCGGCTTGCGATCAGTGCAGCTTTTGCACCGAGCTTTGCCCCCGCTGGCTGCTCGGGCACCCCATCGAACCGCATCGCGCCATGCGGAGTCTCGGTTTCAACCTCGTGGGCGAGGCCGACTTCATCGGCACCTCGTTTTGTTGCGAGTGCAATTTGTGCAGCCTCTACTCGTGTCCCGAGGGTCTGGACCCCAGGAACGTGTGCGTGCAAAACAAACGGCGCTTGGCGGCGGAAAAACGCCGCTGGGAGAATCCCCCGTTCGTGCCGGAACGGGCTGAACGCCACTTGAAGAACCGCCGAGCGCCCACCCCGCGCCTGATGCGGAAACTCGGACTTACCGTCTTTACCAACAAGGGGCCTTTGGTGGAACGCCCGCTCGCCGCGAACCGGGTCGGGATCAAACTCAAACAGCACGTCGGCGCCCCGTGTCGCCCCGTCGTCAACGTCGGCGACATGGTGCAGCGGGGTCAAGTCGTGGGCGTTCCCCCCGAAGTGAACGGGAAACCCGCCCTGGGCGCCCCGGTCCACGCCTCTTTGGACGGCCGCGTCGCCGCCATCGACGAATCCGTCGTTTGGATCTCGGCCGAATGAGGAGACGCCTCTCGGTATATTCCCCTCCGTAGCAGAAGAAAAGGAAGGTCCTTCCGATGTCCACTCCTCGGGCAATTGGCGCGATCGAGCTTTCCAGCGTGGGAATCGGTTACCTGGTCGAGGACGCGATGCTCAAGGCCGCCTCGGTGGACCTCTTGATCGCGCGAACGATTTGCTCCGGCAAGTATCTCATCGTGGTCGGCGGCGGCGTCAGCCAGGTGCAATCCTCCATCCAGGCGGGATTGGACAAAGCTACCGATTCCGTGATCGACCACCTGTTGATCCCCAACGTGCATGAATCGGTCTTCCCCGCCCTGGGGCAATCCGTGGTCTTGGGCAAGGACCATGCGGGGGCATTGGGAGTGGTGGAGACCTTCAGCGGGACCAGCGCCCTGGCGGCCGCCGATGCCGCGGCCAAGGCCGCGCGGGTCACGCTTTTCCGCATTCACATCGCCATGGCCCTGGGCGGCAAGGGGCTGATCCTGATGACCGGCGGGGTGGCCGACGTGCGGGCCGGCGTGCAGGCTGCGGCGGACGAGGCCCGCTCTCGCGGATTGCTCGTCTCCGAGGGGGTCATCCCCCGCCCGGCGACCGAACTCTTCGCCGATTACTTGTAACCGGCCGCCGTCCTTTCATCCTGCCCTCCGGCTTGGGCGAAGCGCGACGTTTCCCTCGGCGAAGCCGGTGCTCGCGAAAGCCTCCCGCACCAAGCGAGCACGTCATGGGGGCCGCTCTCGGCGCGGTACGGCCGCATTTGCGATTCACTGCGGCAGCGGAACCAGCCGTGTCAGGTCCGTCTGATCGGCAAGTTTCCAAGTTCGTCCGCCGTCGGGCGACGTGAGCAATGCCCGGCCCGTCTCGGCTCGATCGTTGCGGTAGAACCAGTACGTCGACCAGCAGTCGTACGAGAGGAAGAGCCGGCCGAGGCGATCGATCGTCAAACGATGGTAAAAGACGCTGTACTCCGAGAACGGCGGAATGACGAGGACCTGCGGCGATTGCCATGCGCCCTCCGCCGGCTTTAGCTGGTGGGACAGCGTCGCGAAGATGCTCAGCGGATGGGGAGGCTCTTGCGACTTCCAAAGGCGAAAGACGGCGTGCAGGGCATCGTCTCGCCCGCAAACCAGGCCGATATAGGTCTGCCGCAGTCCCTCGCCCAGGATTTTCGGCTCGGTCCAGCCTCCGCCCGCGTCATTGGGTACCAGGGACCGCGCGTAGGGAAACGGCGCCCCATGCGTCCCGCCCAGCGTGTGCAGATAGCCCCGGCTATCCAGGGTGACACTGGGCGTGTTATGCACGTCGTTGGCGGGCGGACCGTAGCCCACGAATGCCTTGGGCCCGAGTTCAGCCTTTGCACGGTCGTAGGTCG
The DNA here is from genome assembly GCA_012798155.1 of Thermogutta sp. Classification (GTDB taxonomy): domain Bacteria; phylum Planctomycetota; class Planctomycetia; order Pirellulales; family Thermoguttaceae; genus Thermogutta. The sequence goes on from JAAZNR010000168.1 coordinate 2,529, forward strand.
CCACGTACGTCGGCGCCCCCGGGACTCTCTCCGCCGGATCGGTCGCCTCGGACCAAATCACGTGGACGCGACCCTCATGGGAAACGACGCAAGACGGGCTGCCGGAGTGGGCCGAATGGCCGAGCACGCTCTGGGAAACCACGATCGGCTGGGCGAAGACGATTTCGTCCCCCCGAAGCTCCGGCAAGATCAGCTCCAACCGATAAAGGCGCCGCCAGAAGACTTGGGGGTCGGCCTCCAGGAACGTGTAGCGGAGGAGCGGCGGCGGTCCGTCCGAAACGTTGTGCCCTGTGAAGACTTCCAGATCGAAAGCGCGACCGTCCCCTTGGCGAGACGGGATCTCGTACGCGGAGAACGTCCTCGCCCCATCGCCTGAAACCAGCAAGCACGAGCGGCCATCGATCTGCGCCACAAGGTATATCCGATTGCGGCGGTCGAAGGCGATTTTCGGCGTCAAGGCGCCGGCGGATTGCACGGCCTTTCCCGAATCGGCCCAACGGCTGACGGCGGCAAGTTCGCGGCGATCCCATTGCCGGCCGTCCCACACGAAGAGGGCCCTGCCCTCGCTCACGTAGGGCCGGTTCTCCATGTCGAAATACACCTGGTTGTCCGTCGGATAATCGGGCAGGTAGCCCAACTGTTCGTTTTCGTGCTCGTAGGGACGAAGCATCAACGGCAAACTCAAGGGAGATTCGGCGGGCGACCGGCCGGCAATAACCGTGAGGGCGGAGTAGGTCGTGATGCCCGATGCATCGTCGGGGCGGACTCGGATGAAACACTCTCGGCTCTCGCCCTCCGCACCGACCCGATAGCGGACCGTGACGCTCTTGGTTTCGTCCGGTTTCAGATCGAGCGATTCCGGGCCGTCGATCCGCACGGGCCACGAATCCCGCGGAAACTCCGGCGAAAGCCAAAACTTCCTCGCCGCCGGAGCCTGGTTTCGGAGTTGGAAGACGACCGCTCCTTCCGCTTGCGGTTCCCCGAAAACCACGCGGCGATAAGGCGTGAGGAGCCGGCGGTTGGGCAACCAATCGAACCAAGCCCGCGGCTGCGGCGTCCAGGCCGTCACGTCGCGGTGACGGTCGCCTGGATCCCATTGGGTGACGCCGTCGATGTGCAACACCCCTTGCTGCTTGGGAAAATGAATCCGCCAAGGGACCGCATCCCGCGAGAGGCTCGCCGGAAAGCGGTGCGCGGCCTTGCCCGCCGTTACGGGAATCTCGGCAAGGAGTTTGTCGCGGGCATCGAAGACCTGCAATGCCGTTACGTCATCCGGCAGCCCCGCGGCCTCTACGCCGAACTCGCCGGGACGGGGAAGGAAAACGACGTCGCCGGGCTTGTCGGGCTGAAGCAAGACGATCGGCTCGCGATGGGCTTCGTCGCGATGGCCCCGCGCCGTTTCAATAACATACTGGGGACAATTGGTGCGGAATCCCCAGGCGATCTCTTCCCCGTAGCGATCCTGCGAAATCGTGATATTCAGGCCGTACACGCCGGGGCGGTCGACCTCCGCTTCCAACCGCACTGCCTGAAAAGGTCCCGGTCCCTTGCCGCCGGGCAAGCCGTCGTCGGGAATGCGGGCTTCCGCGAGCACGCGCCGATCGGGGCCGACGAGAATGGCGCGTAGCTCCGTCACGCGGTTATAGCGGTGAAGGTCGCGTTTGTAGACCTCCACCCAAAGCGGTCCCTCGCCGGCGAAGAAGTAGGCTCCCCCGGCTCCGCCGACGGCCCAGGGCACCTCCGCCTCGGACAACACCGCCGGCGCCGGCACCTCCGTCATGGCGGCCGGCAGCCCGCCGCATTGAAACAGAAAGCTCGCGCTCAAGCAAAGGTCCAGCAGGCGGAAACCCAACCGCATGGCAATTCTCCCACGTGTCTCGAACTCGAACCGGAGGAATGGCTGACGGACGGGCGATCCCTGCCGTTCGGAGTATTCTAGCACGGTCCGGTTCGCGGCGGTTGCCCTTCAAAAGACCGGCCGTCGCCGTTGAGCGGCACGGTGGTTTCCATCCCAAGGCCAGACGATTGAGCCACGATCTCCTGCGACTGGCCGAGCCGGGACCCGACCAGTGGTTTCCAACGGAAGGCCGGGCGATTGAGCACCCGGCGCGCGATCGACCCCTATCAAATCGACCCCCTATCGAGGATTGTTCACATGCTTCACAGCGTGGGAAATCCTGAACGGGGTCGCCCGGAAAACCCCGCTCGCGACTGCCCAGGAAACCGCGATGACGATCGCCGGGAACGGCGCTGGTGATCGCCCGGAAACCGCGTGGCGATCGCAGATTTCCGGCAGAACTTCGCCGCGAGTGCGCGTTCTTCCTCTTTCCTCGGCCAGGATCTGGTCCACCGCCGGACCCCAGAGGTAACGCTACCGGAGGTCTGAGGCGGCCGCGTCGCCGCCGCGGGAGTCAACGCTCAACCTTCTCCGCCGCCAACGCAAACACCGCGGCGAGCAGGTCGTCGGCATACGCGGAATACCGCAGTCCGAACCAGCAGTAGAGGACCTTTCCGCCTCGCGGCCCGCTCGCCTTGTGCTCCAGGTACACGGCCGCGTGGCTGTAGCTGTCACCTTCCAAGTCGCGGAGTTCGAGGAACGGCACCACCACGTCCTCCTCGGCCAACTCCGCGCGGACCAGCGGGCGCCAGCGCGGGTCCTGGTCGGGGAAAGGGAACTCCGCGGGCAAGTTCTCCAGGTACCCGGCAGCGCGGACGATCTTGAGGGTCTTGCCCTGGGGTGGGCGCTCCCAGCCGCCGCGCGGTCCGCCGACCGCAAG
>JAAZNR010000169.1 GCA_012798155.1 Thermogutta sp.
AGCAGATCAACCAACTCAGGTAGATCAACGAGGCTCCAATACCACGGTCAAATGCGACATTCGCTTCTGAATAATCGTTGCCATGCCTCGGCAAATCGGCCGCATCCGCTTCATGCGAGGCCCTTCGTCCACGGTAGCCGTCGTCACGCACAATTCGGACGGATCCATGTCCTGCCGATCTTGCGCGTTGGCGAGGGCGCTACCGATCACCTTTTCGATCATCCGCGCGGAACGGTGGGGAAGCCGTTTGAGGACCGCCAAAGCCTCATCGACCTGGCGACCGCGCACGGTATCCATGATCCGCCGAGCCTTTTGCGGGCTGACCCGGGCGTAACGATATACGGCTCGATAAGATCGATCAATTTCAACCATGTCACTCACCGGAATCCAATCAATGGCTCACGCGACGTACGCCAATGGGTACGAATACCTCCGAATAATCGGCTAGCGTTTGCCCTTTCCGCCGTGGCCGCGAAATACTCGCGTGGGGGCGAATTCACCGAGCCGATGCCCTACCATTTCTTCGGTCACGAACACCTTCACGTGCATTTTGCCGTTATGCACCATGAAGGTATGGCCGACGAATTCGGGGACGATCATGCTCGCCCTGGCCCACGTCTTGACCGGTTCTTTACGTCCTGTTGCGTTCAGCTTTTCGACCTTGATGAAAAGCTTCGCGTCAACATAAGGACCTTTTTTGAGTGATCTACCCATGACTAATACGCCGCCTCATTTCCGAGTCGCAATCCGCCTTTTGAATGACCCGACCGACTAATGACCGACTAATGACTGCAAAACCGGAAGTCCGACCTACACGGGAGACAAACGATTTCCTAGCGAATGGGCAACTGTCCGTAACGGACGGATCGCCGCCTGCGGACGATCGCTTTATTAGAGGGTTTACCGCGTTTTCGAGTGTAGCCGCCCTTTGCCGGTTTCCCCGTCGGACTGCACGGATGGCGGCCGCCTTTCGTCCGCCCCTCGCCGCCGCCCAGGGGGTGATCGATGGGATTCATAGCCGTGCCGCGAACGTGCGGCTTGCGTCCCTTCCAGCGGCGGCGACCGGCCTTCCCGAGCGTTACTCCCTCATGATCCGGATTGCTGACGGCGCCGATGGTGGCGCGGCACTTGGCGGGGACACGGCGGATTTCGCCGCTCGGCATAATCAATTGGGCCCAATCCGCGTCTCGGGCCGAAAGCGTGGCCGAACAACCCGCGGAGCGGCACAAGGCCCCGCCGCGGCCCGGCTGCAACTCGACATTGTGAATCTGCAAGCCCAAGGGAATATCCGAGAGCGGGAGGCAATTCCCGACCTTGGCGGGCGCCCCGGGGCCGCTCTGCACCACGTCCTCAACTTTCAACCCTTGCGGCGCGATGATATAACGCTTCTCGCCGTCCTTATAAACAAGGAGTGCGATCCGCGCACTGCGGTTCGGATCGTACTCGATGGAAGCCACACGGGCGGGAATGCCGTCCTTGTTCCGCCGGAAGTCGATCAAGCGATACATCCGCTTGTGGCCGCCCCCGCGATGACGGCAGGTGACGACCCCTTGATTATTCCGGCCGCCCTTTTTGCGGAGAGGAACCAAGAGGCTCTTTTCCGGCTCCACACCCGGAGTAAGTTCGGAGAAATCGGGTACCGATGCTCCGCGTCGCCCCGGCGAGGTCGGCTTGTAGTATTTCAGACCCATGACTTGCCGCCCAGACTATAGAAATGTTTCCGTTACCGCATCAGGCTTCCGTTCGCCGCCGAACCACGGGTTACCGCCGGCGTGTATCATTGCGTCAGAACAAATTGATCCGATACTCCGAATCCAAGGTGACCACGGCCTTCTTCCACTGCCGGGTAACGCCGCTTCCCGTTCTTACGCGGCGGACCTTGCCTCGCCGATTCTGTATATTGACGCGCACGACTTTGACGTCGAACAGTTCTTCCACCGCCTTCCGAATGTCGGCCTTGCCGGCCAACACGTTGACCTCGAAGGCGTACTGGTTCAATCGCTCCGCCTTGTGCACGCTCTTTTCCGAAATCAGCGGCCGCAAAATGACCTGATGCGGCTCAAGGCCGGACAATTCAGGCTGGGGGGGATTTCGAAGCATGGCTACGCTCCTGCCTTTTCGGCCGTCTCACCGCCTTGAGCCAGGGCTTTGGCCCGAAACACATCCAAGGCGGCTCGCGTCATAAGAACCTGCTTGGGCCGCAAGATCTCGAAGGCATTCAAATCGCCGACCGGCAATACCTGAACGCGATCGATATTGCGAATGCTCTTATAAACCGCCGGGTTCGGCCCCTCGATCGCCACGAGCAGGCGCCGTCCGGCCAAGTTCAAACGGGACAAAATCGCAAAGGCTTCGCGGGTCTTCGGATTTTCGAAGGAAAGCTCATCCAATAAAACGACCTCGCCGTCCGCGATCCTTCCGGCGAGCGCCATCCGCGTAGCCTTCCGCAGCGCTTTTGCCGGCAACCGGTAGGACCAATCCTGGGGACGCTTCGGGTGGGCGCGGCCGCCCCCGCGGCGAACCGGCGTGCGGCGGCTTCCGGCCCTGGCTCGGCCCGTTCCCTTTTGGCGATAAAGCTTCCGCGTGGAACCTGCCGTCTCCGAGCGGTTCTTGCCTTTCGCCGTACCTTGCCTGCGGTTGGCGAGGTACATCACGACCGCCTCGTGCAGCAACTGCCTGTTGATCGTCGGCGCAAGCTCGGCAGGGTCGATCTCGTAGACGTCGACCTGCGTTCCTTCGCGATTGTACACCGGCAAGCTTACCATCTTTGAACCGCCTCTTATCCGCCCTTGGCCTAAAGCCGCAGATTATTTCGGGTCAGGTGCCCATCGACGCAGGTCGCCCCGGCACCCAGGCGACGGCAGCCACCTGCAAAGCGGCGAACCCGGATTCCTTTTGGGCTGTCTTGTCAAGACGACCCGGCCGTCGAACACGCAGACGCTATTGAAAAACTCTCAGGATGACATGGACACAGCCGCGAAGGACGCTGCGGCCTATTAACCGACTTTATTGCTTGGGCGAACGACCACGAAGCCGCCGTTCGGGCCGGGAATCGCCCCCCGAATGACCATCACATGGGTTTCCGGATCGATCTTGACGAGCTTGAGATTGCGGACCGTGCGGCGTACGTCGCCGTAGTGCCCCGCCATTTTGCGACCCGGTATCACGCGGCCGGGACTTGTATTGCAGCCGGTACCGCCGGGATGGCGATGCACCTTTTTCACGCCGTGCGTGGCTCGTTGGCCCTTGAAGCCGTGCCTTCTTATGACGCCGGAGAAACCTCGCCCTTTGGTGGTTCCCGTGACGTCCACGGCGGAAATGCCGTTAAAGACCTCGACCGACAGAACTTGGCCGACGGCAAGCCCTTCCCCCGGCACGCGAAACTCGCGGATGAACCGTTTCGGTTCGCAATCGGCTTTGGGGATGGACTGGAGCCCCGCCGCGGATCGCTTCCGCTGGGCCTTGCTATCGAGTTGTGCGACGTGGCCGCGCTCCGCACGCGATGCCCGATGGCGTGGGATATCCATATACCCCATTTGTACGGCTTCGTAGCCGTCGCGATCCAGGGTGCGAATTTGCAGAATGTGACAGGGACCGGCTTGCACCACCGTCACGGGGACGGCTCGGCCCTGTTCGTCGAAAATTTGAGTCATGCCGACCTTGCGGCCGAGGATTCCGAGCGCCATCGCTATTCGCCTTATTGCCACGTCGCTTCGCGGGACCTTCGGCTTGAATCTTGAGCCGATGTTACCCGAGAAGCATCCACTTCATATCAAATCCCGCTAGCTAACGCCGAACGGTAGAAGCAATGAGACCCTTACCGGGCTGTTGCCTTGATCTTGATGTCGACGCCCGCCGGAAGATTGAGCTTATTGAGCGCGTCGATCGTCTTGGGGGTAGCCTCCAGAATGTCAATCAGCCGCCGATGCGTGCGAATCTCGAACTGCTGGCGTGCTTTTTTGTCCACGTGTGGGCTGGACAGCACGGTATAGCGCTCAACCCGGGTGGGCAACGGAATCGGGCCGTGTACCTTGGAGTTCGATCGCAGTACGGTGTCCACGATGTCCTTCGCGCTTTGGTCGAGGACCATGTGGTCATACGCTTCCATTCGAATGCGGATGATCTCGCTGAACGGTGCCGACACGAGCACTCTCCTTGGTGACCCAATCCCACGTTTTCAAAGACGGCCGCCGCACTTCCGAGCGGGAAATTCTGATTCTAGGTTTTCGCGTTTCTTGCGTCAATGGGTGGGGAAGTCGAGAAAACCGGAAATCAGGGCGGCTCCGCAAACAGTTTGCTCAAAATCGCGGTCGCTTTGCTCAAATCGCTCAGCGGTGCCGCTGGGGCGACCCGAAGACCCTCCACTCGCCCCCCATCGCAGGTTTCTCGCGTTCGCCGCCCGAGGTACCGCGTATCACCACAGCCCCGTCCGATGGTTGCCCGGGCGGGATGATTCTTCATTAAAACGGTCCGGTGACGATTTTGCAAACCCCACCTGTGGGTTGACTTATGAAAAAATAGGAGAGATAGGGTGAGTACGTATGGCTCGCGAACGCCTCTCGTCGTTCGGTCGGACTTTTGGCCCGGATTCCGGCCTCCGCAGAGGGCCTCCGCGGGGTTAAGGGACCGTAAATAAATAACCTATTCAATTTCGCCTTGGTCGGATGGTGTAGTTCCAGTCGCCGTGGAACTTGTGGCGCGTGAGCCGCACTTGGTTCAGTTCCTCGTCGGAGACTTTTTTGCCTGACGGATAGTCCTTGGAATCCAGGGCAGCCTTGACCAGGAGACCTTGG
>JAAZNR010000170.1 GCA_012798155.1 Thermogutta sp.
GACGAGGCCGGGCCGCCCGCGTAATCCCGCCGCCTCGATCCCCGATCTCGACGATAGGGCTGTCCGCCGCCAATAGAGATGTCCCCATTTGGAAACCAATAGAAACGTCCCCTTTGGGGCGCCGAAGCGGGGACAAGGGCGTCTCCGCTTGCAAGGTTGGTTCTGCAAAGGGAGCGAAGCGACCGCAAGAGAGCGAGGTGAATTGCCGCAAACTGCGCAAGGCGAGTGGGTACGACTGCGGCCCCCTTGCCGACAAGGAGGTTCCGCCGACGGACTTGCCGCGCATGGGTGGTGCGAGATCCTTGCACCGCGAAAACCGTGGGGATATATTTTCCCGCGGAAGTCGTAGCTTGACGGCGCCCCCTCGCCGATACGTTGCGGCCGGCAATCGGCGCCATGCTTGACTTCCCGCTACGTGGCGTGTTTCGCGTGCCGCAAGAGAAAGGTCTTCTCGCGAGGAGGTGGTGCCATGTCCACGGCATGGGCTCATCGAGTCATTTGGTCGACCTTGGGATCGGTCCTGATTGCCGCTCCGCTCGCTGCGGCGGAGACTTCGGGCGGTCCATCGTCTCCTCCCGCCGCGCCCGCGGAGGAAGCCTCGGCGGAGCACTCCTCGCCTACAACCGCGGAGGACCTGCCCGCAGTCCCGGAATTCGGCAGCGAGGCCGCGCGCACGCGGGATCGCGCGCTGCTCCGGCTTTGGCAGCGCGACATCGATGCTTATAAGAACCTGACCAAAGACCCGCCGGAAATCCGCGGCCAAGCCGCCCGGTTCATGCATCTGGTGCAGGCGAGCATGCTTCCCCTGCCGCGCTTGATGAAGCCGAAATGCCTGGCGGGTTTGGGTGACGAGCTGATCGAGAAAGGATCGCGCGATGTTCTGATTCGCAGTTATCTCGCTTGGGCTCTATTGCTCGACGAAGACTACGATCGGGCGGCTTCGCTGGTGGCTTCAGCGTTGCAGGAATGGGATCAGTCGGGCTACCCGACGGAATGTCGCCGGGCGGCTATGACGGTTTATGTGAAGATGCTTCGGGACCTCAGGCATGAGCCGGATGATTTGCGGCGTCTGCAACTCGACCTGAATAAAAGTGTGGCACAGTATTTCAACTCGCGGTTGGAGGACACGACGATCACCGAAGATATGGAGCGGGCCGTGTACTTCGAGGTTGTCCGGTTGTACGGCAATATCACGATTCACGATTGGGTTACGAGCCGGTTCCCCGACCTTTATCAACTTCGTCTGGAGAAAACCACGCCGTGGCTTCGCTCCATGGTGACCGCGTTGATGCACCGGAGTCGGGCTTGGGGAGCTCGAGGCAACCGATTCGCCCACGAGGTGGCCCCTGACCAGTGGCGGCTGTTTTACGAGTTCAACGAGAAGGCCGCCGATGCCTTGCGAACAGCCATAGAGCTGCACCCTGATTATCCGGAAGCCTACGCCGAAATGATCACGCTCTCTTGTTCCACCGGCCAATACGGCACGCCGCGGGAGTGGTTCGAAAAGGCTGTTGCCGCCCAATTCGACTATATTCCCGCCTATTATGGTTATCTGACATCGCTGCTTCCTCGTTGGGGCGGGAGCTTGGAAGAGATGCTGGCGTTCGGCCGGGAGTGCGCTGCCACGCGGCGTTCCGATACTGATGTTCCATTCTTTCTCATTGTTGTGCTGGAGAAGATCGACGACGAGATGGGATCGACCCATGAGATTTGGAAGCAGCCCGGCGTCTTCGAGGAAGCCATGGAAGTCCTCGACCTTTTGGAAAAGGAACCTGCCCGCGAGGGAGATTTGGCGGTCGACCTGAACCGTCGTTATTTGGCCACGGCGAAGCTGATGGTCGCCGCTCGGGCCCTTCGTTTGGAGGAGTTTCGCCGCATCTATGAGAGCCTTGACGGGCAGCCGGATGAACGAGCGATGACCATTTGGTATCATCAACCGAACCTGATGCTGGCGGAATGTCTTGCATGGTCCGGTCCTGCCCGTCCGTTGCTGGAAGAGGCTCGGGCGACGCTGCGTGGGGACGAAGGGGATCCCTCGGAAGAACAATTGACGCGAGCAAAGCAACTGCTGGAGGAAGCCATCGTCCATGCCGATGAGGCGCCGGCCAAGGGCTATTGTACCGCCTTCCGAGATTCCGTGGACTGGCGGCTGGCCTTTCGAGCCGGTCGATGGGTGGAACCGCGAATCGATGAGCATCTTTTCACGTGGTTTAACATATACGGACATTGGGAACAGGAAAATGAGCGAACGCTCGTGGGAAGATCGGATCACAAGACGGGCTTGGCGGTGGGGCGGCTCATGTATTCCCCGCCGCCGCCCGTCGAAATCGAAATGGAACTCGAAGCCCCGATGCGCCGAGGGGCTCACGATGCGTTTGGGATCGGCATGCGGCATCCCCAATCGCCGCCCACCAAAACAACCGATTACCTTTTTCTCCTCCGATACGGCGACAATGAGGTGAACGTCTACATCAACAACTCACGCAAGGTCGCGCCCGCCAAGCTGGCCGAACGAAACCTTTTCAAGGTTCAATTGGCCGACCAACATGCGGTCCTATGGGTGAACGGCGAGCGTTGCCTCGATGTTCGAGACGCAGATTTTCACCCTTCCGGTCCGTACAACTTCGGCGCGTTCACCGTCCTTTCAACCTCGCAGACCTTCCGTATCGCCAACCTTCGCCTGCGCAAGTGGACCGATTCCGAGCCGCCGGACTCGGATACCGCGGCGCGGCAATAGCCGGCGCGAAGCGTCCGCCATGACGGACAACGCCTTCTCCACGGGGCGGAGCGGGACAAAGATCGGGACCTTTGCCAACGGCGCCGCATCACTCCGATGCGGAACCTCGAAACATGCGGCATCTCTCTCGCCGTCCGGAGGGGCGTAGGAATCGCGGCTGCCCGCCCGCCTGCAACGGCGGCTCATGCCGCGGCTAACGAATACCGGCGGGCGTGACCTGCGAGATGCCCAGCGTCTGAGCGGCCGACGCCTGCCCGGTCGCCCGCCCCTGCGGCTTTTGCAGATATTGCGGCAGCGTCAC
>JAAZNR010000171.1 GCA_012798155.1 Thermogutta sp.
AGCGGTGCATTGGTTCCCCGCCACGTTGCGGGGAGAGATGGGCGCCGTGGTCAGATTGTACGGTTTACACAAGATTTGGAAAAGATTACTGCGCGGCTGGCAGAGCCGTTTGCCTTTTCGTGGTCCAGCTTTGCAGGTTTTCCCAAACTCACCTTCTCGCCTTGAATCGAGAGCGAGGTTTTTCTAACATTCGCGCCTCCACGAAGTCTCCGATCGATCGCGCTATGGTTATCCGACATTTTAGCCTCACCGTTCTGACGCTATTTGCGACGGTGGTCGCGGGGCTGTCGGGCTGCGCGACGACGCCGGTGGGCGGAATCCTGCGGTTTGGCGGCCCCAGGGCAACCCCTTCCGACGCCACGGCCACGGAGAAGGACGGGGCCGTCACTGCCACCGATGGAGGCAATTCGGACGCGACTGAAACCGGCATGGTCTCCGCAAAGGCGGAACCGATGGAAACCCCATCCGGCGGAACGCGGAACGCCGGCGATCCCGATCCGGAAGGGCAAGGGCAGCCTACGTCGGCGAGTTCGGCCAAGGACGATGCGGTCGAGGCAAGGGACCTCACGATTCAGTCCTTGATTGCCGAATTGGAGGCATCCCAGCCGCTGGAGCCTGAGACGAAGCAGCGACTGATCGACGATTTGCAGCGGACGCCGCCGCACTTGTGGCCGGCCGTGGTTCAGCTTTTTCGGGCTACGCTGGCCTATCGCCGCACGGAAGCGTCGCGGGGCGTGAATACCGGTTCGCCGGCGAATCAGGCTTACCGAAACGACGCCGCGGTGGTGCAAGCCGCACTGCAATCTCCGGCCGTGACCGATTCGGTACGCCCCGACGGCATCGAGGCCGCCGTGGGCCGGCCAAGCGATGTCCGGCGATCGGAAAGCTTCGCGCAGCCGCAGGCGACCGCTGCAGATGTACGGCTGGACGTAGCGCCGGCCATAGCGCCGGCCGTAGCGGTCATGCCGCCGCCGACGGGGGGGGCGGGCCGGCCGGCGACCGCGACCGTGCCTGGTTCGGGTGCGGGTCACGGCGGAACTTATTCGGGGACTTTGCCGGGCGTTTCGTCGCTATCGGCACCGTCGCGGATATCGGCGGCGTCGGAGGGAGTCGCAAGCGGAGGTTCGCCGCGTCCCGCGTTTCCGGGCGTCGAGGACGCCGGCGACCATTTGTCGCCCGCTTCTCCCGAGCAGGATTGGCGCTACCTGGTCAACTCCGCCAGATGGCAGCTCGAATCACGGGTCAAGACGGCCTCGGGCGGGTCGAACTTGGAGGATGAATTGCGGCTTCGCCTGTTGAATCTGGCGCTGGCGGATCGGGAAGGGGCGGTGCGTCCCGTGGCAGGATTGCCGCCTCCCATGCAGGACTTCTGGTCGAAGACCTTTTTCGGGTTGTCGCTGATGATCACGGACCCGCCGGGCGACGGCCTTGAAACCGGGACCGTCTCCGCGCTTGAGACGCAGCGGTACTTGCAGGACGCGCTCCAGCGGCTCCAGGAAACCTGCCCGTTGGAGATTCGCAACCCCGCTTTCGTAACCGCGGTGCAAAGCTGGGGCGTGTATGATCCTTTCGAAAAGAACGAATTTTCGCCCGGCCGGCAAGTCCTGCTCTACGCCGAAATCGAAAACCTGACGAGCGAATCGACCGCCAAGGGCTACCGCACGAGCTGGCAAAGCTCGTATCGCATTTTCGACGAGAACGGGAGGGTGGCGGCCGACTACCAATATCCGCCCAATGAAGAGTATTGCCGGCGCGTTCGCCGCGACTTCTTCATCGGGTGCGAATTGTCGATTCCGGCACAGCT
>JAAZNR010000172.1 GCA_012798155.1 Thermogutta sp.
ATCAACCAGTATTTCATCTACACGATCAACCCGTGCTGGTCGGCGGCGATGCGGGTGGAATGGTTGCGGGACGACGACGGCGCTCGGGTGGCGGGGCCGGGAAACATCCCCGGCGTGCGGGCGTTCAGCGGGCGGGGATTCGCGGGGGACTTCTACAACGTGACGCTGGGATTGAATTGGCGACCCACTCCCAACTGGCTCGTCCGGCCTGAGATCCGCTGGGATTGGTACGACGGTCCCGCCGGCCCGACCGGCCTGCCTTTCGACGGCGGCAACCGCGACGATCAGTTCACGGCGGCGATCGACGCCACCTTGCTCTTCTGAGGTTGGAGCGGCGACAGTCACCGGCGATCCTGCTCCGACATGGAAGCAGGGCGGGATCGGCGGTCAGGGAAGGGGGATTCGGTCCGCAGCGGCCGACCCGAGAAAGCGAAACGGTCCCAACGCCAGGGAGGCGGCGGGACCGCATTCGTCGGGAACAAGCGGGGAACCGCCCGCCGGCGGGGTGGCTGGGGTCGTAGCGCAGCGAAGCCCCCAGTCACCGGTCTTCGCGCTGCCTCCACCGCCGGCGCGAGCCGGCGACTCGGGGTGCCGGAACGAGCTTCGGACATGTGGAGGGACGTGCTCCGTCGCGTCAGGTCTGCCCTTCCGCCTGCCAACCGTACGTCTGGTAGGTGAACCGGGACCCGCCGTCGGGGTTCAGATCGATAATGCCGAAGCCTTCGGGGAAGCCCTTGTGGACGCCTTTCCACCAGTGGCCGGACACCGCCCCGGCGCAGACGTACTTCACGCCGCGGTACAAGACCTCGTCCACCATGTGCAAGTGGCCGGAAAGGGCCAAGCGGACGTTGTGTCGGGCGAACAGCTCGGCCAGCGACTGGCTGTCCGCGCACATCGCGCCGGCCCCGATCCTGAAGGCCCCATCCTTCACCGCGTTGGGCAGAACGGTAACCGTGATGAAGGGGATGTGGCTGACGACGACGGCGGGAACGTCGGCCGGCTTATCGCTCAGGTCTTGCCGCAACCAGGCGAGCTGCTCCTCGTCCAGGCCGCCTTGGTAAAGGCCGGTCTCCGAAGGCTGCACGCTGTCCAAGACGTAGAAGCGCCGGCCGCGATGGTCGAAGGCGTAGTAGGGCCGCTCGATCTCCAGCTTTTCGCAGTACATTCGCTTGCCGAAACCCGGCGTCTCGTTTGTCACGCCGTGCTTGCGGCCCCAGCCGAAGACGTCGTGATTGCCTATGCAGTGGCGGATCGGAATGTCGGTGTTGTCGGCCAGTACCTTCTTCAGGAGGTCGAACAGCAGGGAGGACCTCTCGGCGGATTGCTCCAAGGTATCCATGACGAGATCGCCGCCGGTCATGATGAAGTCGGGCTTGGGGTCGAGCTTATTGACGGCCTGGAGGCAGGCCGCCAGACCCTCCGCCGCCCTCAATTCCGGCTGCACGTGGAGGTCCGTGAGGTGCACGAAGCGAAAACCGCCGGGGCCGATCGCCGCGGTAGCGGTCTGGGCCGTGCCGCGTCGGCCCCAAAGACTTCCGCCCAAGGCGGCCAAGGTCCCCGCTAGTACGTTCCGCCGAGAAACGCGACTCATGGTTTTTTCCTTCTCTCTTATTACCCGAACATTCTCGGTTATTACCCGAACACCGCAACTACTACCCGAACACCGTGACCAAGCTCAGTCGTCACGATCTTTCTATCTTTCCCTGTTTCGCCCCGTTCACGCACGGCATCCACCGCCGGCTCAGGTGGGCCGTTTATGCTTGCACTAGGTGGTTCCACCCGCCGTCGGGGTGGCTGGGGTCGCAGCGCAGCGAAGCCCCCAGTCGCCCCGTTTACGCGCGGCCTCCACCACCAGCTTACGCCGGCGGCTCGTGGAGCCTATACAAAACGACAACGTTAGGCACAACGCGCCAGCGCGAGCCGCTAGCGTCAGCTAGCGGCGGAGCGCTACCCACGATTGCAGCGTTCACACAGTGTCCGGGTGGCTGGGGTCGCAGCGCAGCGAAGCCCCCAGTCAACCGTCTTCGCAGCGCAGCCACCGCCGGCTTACGCCGGCGGCTCAGGTTACGCGGCGTCTCCATTGCCGGCTTACGCCGGCGGCTGACAGCTATCTCGCTGGAGATTCTACGGGCTTGTTGCGGCTGTTTCCACCAACCGCACCGGAATTAACCGTTTTCTAACAATTCGGCAACAATTCGGCCGGCGTGCCCCCAAAGGTAGGAACAGCGGGGCGGCGGGCTGTGCCGCGGCGGTTTCTCCCTTGCTCCCACGGCGATCGTTTGCTAGCTTCTCCCGTTCCGGCGGTGCCCGCCTACCGCAAAACGCCTACCACAAAAGCGTGTCGGGATAGGGGATGGCATCCGCCAAGCGGTCCAAGAAGAGGGCGTAGATATATGAGTTGCCCAGTCAAAATCCTGCACATTTTTTCCCGCATGAACCACGGCGGGGCCGAGTGCCGAACATTGGATCTCATGCGGGCGGTGGATCCAGGCGAAATCCGCATGGATTTTTGCGCGTTGTCCGGGCTGCCGGGGGTTTTGGATCACGAGATTCGGGCATTGGGGGGAGAAGTCCATCGGCTGCCGTTGAAGCAGGCCGGTTTCGGCCGGGCCTTTCGCCGGCTCCTTGTCCGGGAACGCTATGACGTGGTGCATTCGCACGTGCACTATCCCTCGGGCTGGATTCTGCGGCTGGCCCATCGAGCCGGCATGAAGAGGCGGATCGCCCATTTCCGGAGCGATTCCGATGGGCGAGCCGACACCTGGCCCAGACGGATCGTACGCTGGGGACTGCAACGCCTGATCGACCGGTACGCGACGGATATTTTGGCGGTCAGCCGGGCCGCCATGGAAAAGGCCTGGACGCCTTGTTGGCAGGCTGATCCGCGATGCCGCGTCGTCTATAACGGCCTAGACCTGGGCCGATTCCCGGACCCCGCGGACGTGGGGCGAGCCTGGGCGACGCGGGAGCGGCTTGGGATTCTGCCCGAGACCCCTCTCTACATCCATGTCGGCAACGTTCGTCCCGCGAAGAATCACGAGCGTTTGCTCGGCATATTCAAGGCGGTCGCGGAACGCACGCCGGGGGCGATGTTGATGCTGGTAGGGGACACGCTGGATCGGACGGCGTGGCTGGCGGAGCGGCTCTTCGCGCTGGGTTTGTGTCCGTCGGTTCGCGTGCTGGGCCGCCGCGACGACGTTCCGGACCTGTTGGCCGCCGCGGACGTGATGATATTCCCCTCGTTGCGGGAGGGCCTGCCCGGTGCGGTCTTGGAGAGCCTCGCGGCGGGCACGCCGGTGGTCGCCTCGGACCTGCCCGGCATCCGCGAAATCGCCGAGTTTTTGCCGGCGATCCGGCCGGTATCGCTCGCGGAATCGGATCGACGCTGGGCGGACGTGATCGCCGAGGTGACGCGGCCCGGCGTCGCGGATCGGGCCGCCGCGCGCCGGGCCTTCCACGACAGTCCTTTCACCATGGAATGCCATGCCCGGGAAATGCGCAAGCTGTGGCTGGAAGCAGGCCCTTCCCGGAGGGGCCGGGCCTTCGACAAAGAACGGCGATCTCGGGCGCCGTCGTTCGCCCTGGTCGAGAACGGGGGGAGCGAAGGCCAAACGCCGGGGGAAGGGAGGTCGGCGGCGTGAGCTGGGCCAAGGCCACCATCGCGCTGGCCGCCGTCACGGCGGCGTTCACGTTCACGCTGCGGCGGCTGGGGGAGTACGGCGGCATCCATTTCCCCGAGTTGACGCATTTCTTCGCCTACGCCCCGGCCTTTCTCTTGGGAATGATGTACTGGCTGCATTGCCCCGTGTTTTCTCGTTCCCGGGCGGTCCTGGCCTTTGCGACCGTGCCGATCGTGGGTTTGACCTACGCGAGTTTCGCGGGCGGAAACACGCCACTGGTGGTGGCGGCCTTCCTTGTGATGGGCATCCCCATCGCCGCGATGATTACGGTCCACCGCTGGTGGATTCCCGCGGCGCGAATTTTCGTCCTCGCCAACGCCGCCGCTGTGCTGCTGACCCTGCATTTGGACTATGTCGTGCATTCCGGGAGTTGGGGACGCATCCTGGCCCGGTTCGGCTACACCTTGCTCGAAAGCGGCGAGGCCTCCAGCAATCCCAACCAGGTGGGAGGGCAATTCGCCCTGGCCGCCGTCATGGGAATGATCGTGTTTCTCCGCTCCAGCCGGCCGGTTCCCAGGTCGGCGGCGTCCGGCCGGGAGCTGTGGGGAGAGATCGGTCCCGGGGATTGGGCGGGTTGCGTCGGTGCCGCCGGCGGCGGGGCCTGGATTCCCACCTCGAACATCAACATCGCGTCGGTCACGCCGCAGTCCGCCTGGGGGGGCCTTTCCGATATCGCAGCGTGCCCCAGCCCCGGCGGCACTGCCGTTAGGGCGGCGGCCCTCGATTGGGTTTCGTTATTGGCGGCCGGACTGTCGGCCCTGGGCTGCATTCTCACCGGTTCGCGGGGGGCGGGTCTGACGCTCCTTGCGTCCCTCGGCCTACTCATGCTCGCGGACGCCCGATTTCAAAGCAAGGGGCGACAACGCGACCTCGTTGCCGTGGGCCTCGCCGCCCTCTGGCTGGGCGCCCTGGCCGTTTTCCTGGCCGGGATCAATCCTTTGGAACGCATCCAGACACGCCTGTTGGACAGCGACTCCGCCAACATCCGCTCGCTGGGAAGCCGGCTCCCCATCTGGGAAAACGCCATTCTCGCCTGGACGGCCGATGCCGGCCGGATCGTGATCGGGACGGGCACGGGACAGGCCGACCGTGCGGTCGGACAACTCGATGAAGACGCCACGCTGAGCGAGCACGGGGATTACGTCCGCAACTGCCATAACATGTTTCTCGAATGGTTGTTGAGCTTCGGTCTCCTGGGGCTTGTGCCGGGCGGTTGGTTCTACTTGACGTGTTGGCGGCAGGCGGCGCTGCTGGATCGGGCGGAAGGTACCTTCTCCCGCCGGACCCTCTTGCTCACTGCGACCCTGTTCGGCATGACGGCCGTCTTCTATCGCCATTTTCATTGGGTATTCACGTCCGCTTGGTTGCTGGCCTTGCTGGACCCCGCTTCGCTGGGGGCGGGCATGGCGCCTTCCGCCCGCTGCAAAGAGCCGGCGGAATCCCCCAGGGATGCCCTTTCTCCCGGTCGCGGCGGGGCATGGCGAGATTTTCCGGGCGGGCGCTTCAGAGACGGTCTCGCGGCTGTCGATAAGAAACCGGTTGCGTCTTCCATGTCGATCCCCTCGTTCCCCTCTCCCCGAGTTTGCCGGCGATGATCATCCTCCATGCGGCCCCGGTGACGTGGCGTTCCCCGAACGGCGTGACGCCAGCGGTTCAGGGTTTGGTCGCGGCTCAAAATGCCTTGCCCGGCTGTCGTGCGGGCCTGTTGATTACGTCGCGCGATGCCGGGGCGTTGCCGCCCCTGGAGTTTCCCGTTTTCCAGGTGGGGGAAAGGCGCGGCCTATCTCGCGCCCGGCCGGCGGACGATTTGCCGGAGCCGTTTCGCCGCCCCGACCTGGTCGTATTCCACAGCACCTTCGTTCCCCTGCACGCGGTTTTGGCGGCGCGGCGGCGAGCCTTGGGCGTTCCCTATCTCGTCTGCCCCCACGGCGGCATGACGGCGGAGGCCCTGCGGCAAAAGGCATGGAAGAAGCGGCTTGGGCGGCTGTGGTTCTTCGATGAACTGATCCGGCACGCGGCGGCCATCCAGTATTCGACGCACAGGGAGAGAGAGAAATCCGGCGATTGGGGGCGGCCCGTCATTATCGCGGGCAACGGCGTCCATCCCCCCGCCGAGAACCAGATCGCCCGGCCGGGTCTCCGCCCTGCCCGCCGCTTCCTCTTCCTCGGACGGCTCCACATCCAGCACAAAGGGCTGGACCTGCTCTTGGAGGCCTGCCGCAAGGTAAAGGAGCATTTGCTCCGCCGCGGCGTCGAGGTGGTCCTCGTGGGGCCGGATGTCAACGGCTCCCGGCGATTTTTGGAGAATCGCATTCGGGCAATGGACCTGGGGATGCTGGTGCGGCTCCGCGACGCGGCGGTAGGGGACGAGAAACGGCGATGGTTCCAATCCGCGGATTTGTTCGTCCATCCTTCTCGTACGGAGGGGCAGCCCGCGGCGGTCCTGGAGGCCATGTCGTTTGGGCTGCCGGTCTTGGTCACTCCCGGCACCAACGTGGCCGAGGAAGTCGTGACCGAGGGGGCCGGCTGGGAGACCTCCTGCGACCCGAATGAACTGGCTCGCGATTTGCGCAACCTGGCCGAGCTTCCCGGTTCGGCCTTGGCGCGGGCCGGGTGCGCCGCGCGGAACTGGGTCCTTCGCGAATTGACCTGGGATCGCGCCGCTGCGCGGACGGTAAGCAAATATCAAAGGGTGCTTCAATTGGCCCGGGCCGCGTGAGCGCGAGTCGCTAGCGTGAGCTAGCGGTGGAGCGCTACCCCCGATTGCAGCGTTCACACAGCGTCCGGGTGGCTGGGGTCGGAGCGGAGCGCAGCCCCCAGTCGCCCCGTTCACGCACGGCCTCCACCGCCGGCTTACGCCGGCGGAGCGGGTTTCGTCGTGCGATAACACCACCAGCTTACGCTGGCGGCTCACATCGTGCTGTGAAAACCGTAGCGCGAAAAAAACACCGCCGGCTTACGCCGGCGGCTCATGTGCGCCGTTTATCTTGTATCACGCGGGCAGGGTGGCTGGGGTCGGAGCGGAGCGCAGCCCCCAGTCGCCCCGTTCACGCACCGCCTCCACCACCGGCTTACGCCGGCGGAGCGCTCGCGTCACTTGGCGCGCTTGGCCTTGATGGAGGCCTGGGCGGCCGCCAGCCGGGCGATGGGCACGCGGTACGGCGAGCAGCTCACGTAGTTCAGGCCCGTGCGGAAGCAGAAGTCGACCGAGTCCGGATCGCCGCCTTGCTCTCCGCAGATGCCGATCTTGAGGTCCGGCCGCGCGGCGCGACCCTTGCTCACCGCCATCTGGATCAACTGGCCGACGCCCTCCTGGTCGATGGTCTGGAACGGGTCTGCCATCAGAATCCGCTTCTCCAAGTAGGTGGGCAGGAAGCTCGCGACGTCATCCCGGCTGAAGGCGAAGCCCATCTGCGTGAGGTCGTTCGTACCGAACGAGAAGAATTGGGCGCCCTGGGCCATCTTGTCCGCCAGCAAGCACGCCCGCGGTATCTCGATCATCGTCCCATACAGATACTCGATCTTCACGCCGAACTGCTTCTCGACCTCGGCGTGGACCTGATCGACGACGGCCTTGGTGACGTCGAGTTCCTTGACGTCGCAAGTGACGGGGACCATGATCTCGGGATGCGGCTTCTTGCCGGCCTTGAGCAACTCGGCGGCGGCCTCGAAGAGGGCGCGGACCTGCATGGCCGTGACTTCGGGGTAGCTGATCCCCAGCCGCACGCCGCGATGCCCCATCATGGGGTTGTTTTCGTGCAATTCCCGTGCCCGTTCCTTGATTTGTTCCACCGTAATGCCGAGGGCCTGGGCCAGTTCCGCCTGTTTCTGCTCCTCTTGCGGCACGAACTCGTGCAAGGGCGGGTCCAGGAGGCGGATCGTTACCGGCAAGCCGTCCATCGCCTCCAGCGTGTTCTTGATGTCCCGCTTGAAGAAGACGAACAGCTCGTCCAGGGCCTTTTGTCGCTCGGCGGTCGTCTTGCTGAGGATCATCTTCCGCAACACGAACAGCGGCTCGTCGGCGCCTTCGCCGTAGAACATGTGCTCGGTCCGGAACAGGCCGATGCCTTCGGCGCCGAACCGGCGGGCGAGCTTGGCGTCCTGCGGCGTGTCGGCATTGGTCCGCACGCCCAATTCGCGGAACTTCTCCACCAGCTTCATGAACCCCTGGAGGCGGGGGTTCTCGGTGGCCTCGATGAGCGGCAGCCGCCCCTCGTACACCAGTCCCCGCGTGCCGTTGAGGGTCACGTAATCGCCCTGCTTCCAAGTCTTGCCGCCGATCTCCATGACGCCGGCGGCCGCGTCGATCTTGATCATCCCGGCGCCGACGATGCAGCACTTGCCCCAACCGCGGGCCACCAAGGCCGCGTGGCTGGTCATCCCGCCGCGAGCCGTGAGGACGCCCTCGGCGGCCCGCATCCCTTCCACGTCCTCCGGGTTGGTCTCTTCGCGAACCAGGATGACCTGCTTGCCCTGCCCGGCCCAGGCCACGGCGTCAGCGCTGGTGAAGACGATTTGCCCGCAGGCGGCGCCCGGGCCGGCCGGCAACCCGCTCGCGATAGGCTCGGCCTTCTTCTCGGCGGCCGGGTCCATGATCGGGTGCAGCAGCTCGTCCAGTTGCTTGGGCGCCACGCGGAGCACGGCGGTGGCCTCGTCGATCAGGCCTTCCGCCAGCATGTCCATGGCGATGTTCAAGGCCGCGGTCCCCGTCCGTTTGCCCACCCGGCATTGCAGCATCCACAGCTTGCCCTCTTGGATCGTGAACTCGATGTCCTGCATGTCCTTGTAGTGCTTTTCCAGCCGGATACGGATGTCATCGAGCTGCTTGTAGAGGTCGGGAGCGGCCTCTTCCAGCGAAGGGAGGTGCTTATTCTGTTCGCTCTTGGTGGCGATGTTGAGGGGGTTCGGAGTGCGGATACCCGCCACCACGTCCTCGCCCTGGGCGTTGGGCAGCCACTCGCCGTAGAACTTGTTCTCGCCGGTGGCCGGGTTGCGGCTGAAGGCCACCCCCGTCGCCGAGTTGTCGCCCATGTTGCCGAAGACCATGCTCTGCACGTTGCAGGCCGTGCCCCATTCGTCGGGGATGCCCTCGATGCGGCGGTACGAGACGGCCCGCTTGCCGTTCCAGCTCTTGAAGACCGCCCCGACGCCGCCCCACAACTGCTCCTCCGGATCGTCCGGGAAGGGCTTGCCGAGCACCTCCTTGACCTTGGCCTTGAACTGCTCGCAGAGGGTCTGCAAATCCTCGGCCGTCAGATCGGTATCCTTCTCGTAGCCCTTCTTGTGTTTGAGGGCTTCCATCAACCGCTCGAGTTGCTGGCGGATGCCCTGGCCCTCGGCCGGTTCCACCCCCTCGGCCTTCTCCATCACCACGTCGGAATACATCATGATCAGCCGGCGGTAGGCGTCGTACACGAAGCGGGGATTGTTGGTCTTCTTGATCAGGCCGGGGATCGTCTTGCTGCACAGACCGACGTTGAGCACGGTCTCCATCATGCCGGGCATGGACCGCCGCGCGCCCGACCGGCAGGAGACGAGCAGCGGATTCTCCGCGTGGCCGAACTTCATGCCCATCGCCGCTTCGACCTTTGCCAGGGCCTCGGCCACCTGCTCCTTCAATCCCTCGGGGTATTGCCCGCCGTGCGTCATGAAGTAGGTGCAAACTTCCGTGGTGATGGTGAAACCGGCGGGGACGGGGAGGCGGAGGTCCGGGTGGCCCGCCATCTCCGCCAGGTTGGCGCCTTTGCCGCCCAGCAAGTTGACCATGCCGGCGTTGCCCTCGGTGCCTTGCGGTCCGAAGAAATACACGTACTTCGCAGACTGTGCCATCGTGTGAGTTCCTTAAAAAGTGAACAACCTTGCCAAATCCCCAAGGGTTCTCCCGGCTACCCTTGTCGTGGGGATATCTCGAGAAGGGGATATCTCGAGAATCCGTACTTCGCGCCCGCCGCGTGATTGCCGGGCCCGGCAGCAGCTAAGATTCGGGCCACGGGCGACGAGACTCGCCGCCGATCGGCGGCCGCCCATGCCGCCTGTCCCAAGGTCCATCTTGCGACCCGTCCCAACGTGGACTTGAAGGCAAATCCACCGTCGTCGATGAAGATTCCGTGCGATGGAACTATTCAATCTACGGGACGCGCGGGCCGACGTCAACGAACCCCACACTTGTGGCGGGTGACTAACCGCCCGATCACATGGATTCCCGGCACCGGTCGGCGATGCGGAACGGAGATTGCTACGCCAACAGCGAAAGGCGGGCACGGCGCAGGGTCTTGTGCCGACGGTCGCACGCGCCGGAGCACGCCTCTGGATGTAGCGTACACGCCCCTGCCTGTAGCGTATGAATGAACGGACGCGGCGGAGCGCGCCCCTGCGTCCGAAGTTCGACCCGGCAACCCGAGCCGCCGGCGTAAGCCGGCGGGTCAGCAACAACGCAAACTGGAGCCACCAGCGTAAGCTGGTGGTGGCTGCGCTGCGAAGAGGCGCGGCTGGGGGCTGCGCTCCGCTCCGACCCCAGCCACCCAGGACCCCGGCCACCTGGCCATTTTCCCCGGCCACCCGGGCGCGGGATAGTTCCGATTGGTCGCCTCTATCGGTCGCCGGCACTCTTAACGACGGTTGATTGGGGCCATGCCTGCCAGACCTCTTTCGCCGCTTGGTAGAGGGTCTGCGGGGTCCAGGCCGTCATCTCGGGAGTCACGACGGAGCCGCCGGGGCAC